>RDYC01000204.1 GCA_004293295.1 Bacteroidota bacterium | reverse complement strand
TGATACAGCTACCATCACGTGTTGGGTAATCGTTGCCAAATACCGTAAGTTTTTCTCTGATACCTATAGCCGTTTGGGTTACAAAAGGAATTAAATTATTGGGCACTCCGTTGGGTAATTCTCCAATCAAAGCAGTATCATGAGCTCCAATTGGGTTAAAATAACGTAGGGCCACTATTTTGGTGTTTGATGATTTGGATACATCATACAACATCTCCTCGCATATTTTTTTAGTATTTCCATATGGCGAGTTGGCTTTAACAACAGGAGAATCCTCGGTAATTGGCAATGATTCCGGACCTACATTTCCGTAAACGGTGCAGCTTGATGAAAATACCAAATTTTCAACCCCATGTTTCTGCATGGCTTCAACCAGATTGGCCGTGCCTCCAATATTATTTTCGTAGTAAGCAAGCGGTTTTTCAACTGATTCTCCAACGGCTTTGTAAGCCGCAAAATGGATTACAGCACTAATATCCGGATGGGCATTAAAAATACCATCAAGCGCCTGTTTGTTGCGAATATCTGCTTCAATAAAAGTGAACGGTTTGCCCGTAATTGCCTGTATCTGGTCCACCACACTTTTACTTGAGTTTTCAAAATTATCAATCGCTACTACCTCATAACCAGCATTTTGAAGCTCAACTACGGTGTGAGAGCCTATAAAACCGGTGCCACCTGTTACCAATACTTTCATGTTAATACCTATAAACAGGCCGCAAGATAAGGATTTAGTATGAAGAAAATAGTGCAATTACCACAGAAACTAATCACCGTAAATATTGAGCAAAAAGAACAACAGCAAACTTAAAAACACGGCAACCAGCCTTAACAACACTTGCTTATTCTTTTGCTTTAATTTAATCAGTAAAATCAACACGGATATTCCCGATATTAAAAAAAAAATACCCGGATAAAACAATATGCCCGCAAACGGTTCTCCATATCCTAACATGGCCGAAACAGCAGCTATTATAAAATAAGCCCCTAATAAAATAATAACACCTGAGGCTAAAACCCCTATTTTAAAAGAGAAGGAAGTCGGTTTAGTAGGTAAACTCTCCATGAGTAGTTTTTACTACCACTTCCTTTTTATCGGCTGCCTCTACATGGCCAATAATTTGCGCATCTATATTAAAGGTTTTGGCAATGGCTATTAAGTGTTCAGCCGTGCTTTCACTTACATAAAACTCCAATAAGCTGCCCATGTTAAATACCTTGTACATCTCGTGCCAAGTGCTGTTGCTTTGTTGTTGTATCATCTGAAACAAAGGCGGTGTTTCGAATAAATTATCTTTTACAAAACGTAACCCATTGGTGTAATGTAACACCTTGGTGTGGGCACCTCCCGTGCAATGTATCATACCATGTATATTGCCAAAATGCTCATCAAAAATGGTTTTAATAATGGGCGAAAAAGTCCGCGTTGGTGATAGAATCATTTTACCTACATTAAGCGGATGCCCTGCTACCTGATCTGTTAACTTTAAACCTCCTGTGTATACCAATTCATCAGGAACAAGCGGGTCGTAACTTTCGTGCACACTTTTGTAAAGCGATGACAACACATCATGCCTAGCCATGGTAAGTCCATTGCTTCCCATACCTGCATTATATTCCTTTTCGTAAGTTGTTTGGCCGTAGCTGGCAAACCCTACTATTACATCACCCGGCTTAATGTTCTTGTTATCAATAATGCTGCTACGCTTAGCACGTGCAGTAACTGTACTATCTACAATAATTGTTCTTACCAAATCGCCCACATCAGCGGTTTCTCCACCTGTAGAATGTATGCGAATGCCATAACGGTGAAGCATCTCAATAAACTCCTCCGTTCCATCAATAATTGTTTTGATAACCTCACCCGGAATTAGGTTTTTATTTCGGCCAATGGTACTTGAGAGCAGAATATCTTGGTATACCCCTGCTGCCAGTAAATCATTTGTATTCATTACCACTGCATCTTGGGCAATGCCTTTCCACACACTTAAATCTCCGGTTTCTTTCCAGTACAAATAAGCCAAGCTGCTTTTGGTGCCTGCTCCATCAGCATGCATCAAGTTGCAATAAGCTTCATCACCCCCCAAATAATCGGGAACAATTTTACAAAATGCTTGAGGAAACAATCCTTTATCAATATTTTTAATTGCGGCATGAACATCTTCTTTTTGAGAAGAAACACCACGTTTCATGTATTTATCTGATGTCATCATTGAGGTTACAAAGATAAGATTTACCTCAACCTAACCCAACTTCACGTTTAGCGTTTAATTTTATAATCTGTACTTAATACCCTAAATGTAGTTCTCCGATTCTCCTGATGTTGGTCATCCGTGCACTCAACCCCATCCACGCAATCGTTCACCAATTTGGTTTCTCCGTAACCAACAGCTTTTAAGCGGTCCTTGGCAATACCATTTTTCAATAGGTAATCAACACAACTCTGCGCACGCCTTTGGCTCAATTTCATGTTATAGTCTTCATCTGCACGGCTATCCGTATGCGAAGCCAGCTCAATAACAATTTCAGGATTCTTATTTAATATAATTACCAATGAATCCAAAACCTTAGCGGCTTCCGGGCGAATATCGGCCTTGTCCAAGTCATAATAAATACCTTGTAACGTAAATTCTACACCTTCATCAGGAATGGGGTCAATATACAAAGTAACCTGCACAACAGAGTCAGTAGTAACATGTTGTGTAGATACTTTAACTTCAACACTCCTGAAATATTTTTCTTTACTTGCATCAATGCCGTACACTTCATTTAGCGTCAACTCGGTAACAAACTCACCATTTGCTCCTGTTTTTATAGTAATGGGTTGTTTGCCTTCTGATAACGTAACACTTGCATTTGATGCAGGTGCACCGGATTCTCTATCTATCACCTTGCCTTTAACCAAAAAAGTATATGGTTTAATACTTATGCTGTAGATATCATCATCACCTACACCACCTTCACGGTTACTGGTGTAGTAGGCAATAGGTTTGGTTTGATCCTGGTTATTGGTAAAAGTGATGCCAAAATCATCTGCTCCACCGTTAATCGGACTCAACAAGTTTTGCGCTTTGGTAAATGTGTTGGCCGAATCCTTGGTATAAAACAGGTCAAAACCACCCATACCCAAATGCCCTTTACTGGCAAAATACAACCTACCATCCGGGTGCACAGCAGGAAACATATCGTCTTCCACGGTATTTACATTAGGACCAAGGTTAACCGGAGTACCCCATTTTGAAGTGATGGGATTGTAATCAATATAATACACATCCTTTTCTCCGATAGAGCCCGGCATGTTGCTGGCAAAATACATCCTTTTCATATCAGGCGTAAAAGCCGGATGGCCCACACTAAAACTATCGCTGCAAAAAGGCAGTACTTGAGGCTGAATCCATTGGCCATTCTGTTTGTAACTCACGTAAATTTTGCAATTCAACCCTTTGCCGTCTGTTCCATTGCATTGGGTAAAAAACATGGCGGTGTTTGCAGAATCAACCCAAGCCACACCTTCATTAAAATTGCTGTTTACCAACCCTTTTACTTTATTTATTCCTGTAAAAACATCTCCTTGTGGTGTAGCTTCAAAAATATCTGCGCACTTTTGTCCTGTCCACTCAAAAATAATATTACCGGTGCTTTCTGTTCTGGATGAACTCCAAGTTAATTTATCATTTGACAAGAAAGGCGCATAATCGCTATATATGGTGTTTACTGTCTTTATATTGCTGATGGTAAATTTTTGCGGATTAAGTTTCCATGCTGCTGCAATTCTTGAAGCCTGTAATTCTCGCTCCCCACTTTTATCACCCGGAACCTCAAATAAATAATCGTTAAACTGCCGGGCAGCATCCTCATAACGTTCAAAGTTCTTTAATAATAGTCCGTAAGAATAAAGAATTTTAGGATCGGGGTATTTGGTATTTACCAATTGCTCATACCAGTTGAAGGCTTGTTTAAAGTTATTACTCAACCTATAGCTCTCTGCAATCCAAAAAAGTACTTGAGCCTTTTTCTCCTCGTCAGCTATTTTAGGGTATACTTTTTTGTATAAGCCTGCAGCGGTGTTATACTTTTTATTATTAAACACCACCTGTGCCCTTTGCAGTTCCAGGTCAACAGCAGAAACCATTTGCTCTTGGGCATATAGAACGCCAAAAGAGCACAACATTGCAAACAGAATAAATACACGCATAACTATTCAAATTAAACAAAAAAGCTGCGTATTGACTAACGAAAATACCCATGAAATATTTTATTACATTTCCACTACTTTGCTCAAGCTAACCCAATAAAAAAGGCGGACCATTTAGATCCGCCTTTTTATACCTTAATGCGCTAATTACTGAGCCTTTACCAATTTTGTGTTGTAAAGCACAACACCATTAGCTGTGATATTAACTATGTATACGCCATTGGTTAACTCTACTACTTCTCCAAAGCTAAATTTGTTAAAGCCTTCTACCAATCGCATATCCAAATTTTTCACCACTTTTCCGGTAATATCAGTAATTACCATTTTTGCATTGGCCTCTATATTTGATTCTACCTCTACTGACAATACATCAAGAACCGGGTTTGGATAAATAACTACCTCAGTAGTGTTGCGGTTACCACTATTAACAATTACCACATTGGTATAGGTATATTCACCGCTTAAATCCACCTGTTTCAATCGGTAATAAACTGTTTTGTTGCTCACCAACACTTCTCTATCAGCGTAGCTATAGCTATTGGTGCGGTTACTGTTTCCAGCACTGTTTATGAAGGTAACTTCTTTAAAGATACGGCCATCGAATGAGCGCTCAAGTGAAAAACCTCTGCTGTTGTATTCACTAGCCGTAGACCAACGCAATATGGCATCTCCGCGGTTGGCACTTCCTGTAAAGCTTCTCATAACAACCGGTAATGGGTTGTTGTTTGCGCCAACCATAAATTGTCCGCCAAAAATAGCTTGTGTTTGGGCAAATGTTACATTTTGGGTTGCAAAATCAACTGATGAAGCTGTAGCATTTACAATTGACCATGCATTTAATGAGGTATTTGCCCTATTATATAATTTCAAATCAGTTGCACTTACTCCAGAGTTTAAATTTCCTGTAGGGAAGTTAAAGCTAAAGTTGGTTGAGGTTGAGGTTCCTGAACCGTACCTGTAAGCAAGCCAATAAGCAGGATGCAATGTGGTAGAACCGCCTGGATTAGTTATTGGACTAACACCTAACTGAGGAGCCGCAAACTGGTGAACATAAACAGTGTCAGCACCCGCAAATCCATTGTATACTAAACTTAAATTTGTTCCTGCAAATGTATAAGTACCATCAGTATTAACTGTTTGAGAAGCAACAGTTGGTGCACCTAATGGGTAGTTAACGGCAACCCAAGTAGGGGCTGCAGCGCCAAATACTCCGGTATGACAGTTTCCTGAAGCATCGGTTGCAAATGTATTTCCTGTTCCTTCATCAAAACGATAGTAGGCAACCAAACTTGCATTGGCAGCATTGGCCAATCTTGTATGCATGCTGCCTCTGATTTGATTAGCTGAGCGTTCAACGTTCCAAATCCTTACCTCGTCAAGCTGTCCTAATAATGCGCTGGTACTTTGGTTGTTGTTACCAATAAACACGTTAGATCCAAAAGGTAAAACAATTGAGGCAGCAATTGCAGAATCGCGCACTAAGCGACCATTGATATAAAGTTTGATACTAGTTGAGCTAAATGTTGCTGCAACATGGGCAAAACCATTTGGCACCACTGTAGTTGAAGTGATTTGATAGAAGCCGGTGCTGGTGTTTACTGTAAACCTTAATGAATCTCCTTGGGTTAACCCAAGCTCATATTGAATAAAGCCAAGAGCAGAGTCTTTCGCTATGATGCTTCTTGCTGTTCCAGTTGTTATCCTATTTAACCAAGCCTCTAATGTGAATTCATTAAGCGGGTTTAAAGCAGGTGTTTCTGTTACGCGCAATGAACTTGTACCACCAAAGTTTAAGGCATTAACCGAAGCAACACCTAAGTTAAGGTTGGTAACATTAAATGTGGTGGTAAATGTATCGTTTGAAGCGTCTCCATCGCCTACCAAAGAAGTCCATGCTTTTAAGGTGTACAATCCGGCAGTTGTTGGGTTAAAGTTTGTTGTTAACAAAACACTTGCATCAGAAGCCGCTGCGATAGAAGCAATTGTTGCTGTTCCAGTATAATTAACCGGACCGGTAATTGAAACATTCACTGGCACATTGGTTTGTGCTGATGAGCCAAAGTTTCTAATGGTAACCTGAGGGGCAATAGCTGCTGAGCCAACAATTACAGAACGGCAAGGAGCTGAAGATGCTACTGCACCCATGTCATTTGCACCGTCAATCAAGCGAATATCATCAATATCAATAATTACATCGTTAGTGGTACCTAACCAATTGCAAAGGATTTTTACAACCACATCGCTTCCGTTAAATGCTGCTAAAGATGTGCTGAAAGAGCCATAATTAACCGATGGAGTATGATTGGCTGAACTTATTGTTGCAATGGTATTAAATGATACACCACAGTTGGTTGATATTTGAATTCTGATGCTATCAGTGGCATTGTTAAATGTAGCTGCTGTGCCACCTAAATTGTTCAATACCCTATAATTAAATCTCAAAATAGAGTTTGTGTTAACACCAGTTATTCTAGAAGTTTGAACAGAAGCATTGGCGTTAAACCCGCTTAAACCATTAATATTAACGCGCAATCCATTGGTTGCTCCAACCCCTGACGGAGCTGCTAGTCCGGCATTAAAACCTTGCACCAGCGGTACCGGAGTTGCAGCAGTAACTGTACGAACAACATTTAGTAAAGTATCATTAACCTTATTGTTATCCAAACCAAAACGAGTCCAAGCGGTAATGGTGTAGTTACCGGTTTGGTTAAAGTTAAAATTATTTGCTAAAATATAGTTAGCGGTTGCATTGCTGTTTAATGTCCCTGAATTTATGGTTATAGGTCCAAGATTTGTGATCACATTAGCTGGATCAGTTATTCTTCCTTGGATAACTAAGCTATCCGTTGCAAAATTTTGATTTAATAAACCAAGATTAGTTACCTCAACTGCAATATTTTGAGTACCGGTGCTTAAACAACCCACAGCAGGGTTAACCAATTCTGTAGCTCCCAAATCATCATTAATTTGTAAACGTGGCTCAATCATAAAGCGGAAACCATTGTTTGGAGCAAAATCAACCCAAGGAGCAAGCAAAGCAGCAGCCAATGATCCTGGTGCTTGACGGAAATACATGGTATTTGGTCGAATTGGATTTTCTGCCTGGAATGCAAAACCGATATTATCAGAAGATGTTTGTCGCACACCAATGAAAAAATTACCATTTACAGCAACCGCAGGTACCGCTAAATTAAATATACCATTTAACGTTTGCTGCACGGTTGACTCCCAAATCGGAGTTATTCTAGGACCAAAATTAGCTCCTGAATCTGCATAAATTACCACTTGGAAAGGTCTTGGTACTACCGGGTTAACGTTAGTAAAATTAACATTCACCTGATTAACCGCATTGGCAAATGGCGTGTAAAACTTAGCCACAATTTCGCCAAATCCATTATTACCCACATTACCTGTTTGTCCGGTGGTGATGTTGGCATAACTAATCGCATTTAATGTATTTTCCCTTATCCAAGTTGCAATATCATTAGCCGGATTTTGGTCTCCAGAAGGCATAACGGCACGGACGGTATCAATTCCCAAAAACACCGGAGTATATATCGGCATGGTGATGATAGTGTCTGCCAAAGCAGAAATGTTCGGTACTAAAAGTGTAAGGGTGGCAGTATTAGCACCAGTAATGTTTACCGTAATAGTTTGGTTTACTGCTGGCGTTATTGCGTTGTTTTTGATTCTTACACGTATGCTTTCATCAGTTCCAACCGGAATGCGGCCGTAAGTATAAATAATGGTGGCAGCCAAATCATTGGTAATAAATGGTGTTGTTGATTCCCATGCACCTTTGTAACAGGTTACTGGCCTGGCATTGTTATCAATATCCGTTAATACAGTTGCAGTACGTGTGGTTGATAAATCAGCATCTCCATTCGAAGCACCGGTTAAATATGGCTCGGTAGTATTCAAGTAGGTTGGTGTTTTTTGATTGGTGTTGGCATCATTAGGAGTTGCTGCGGTTTGATAACCTCCTGTAACTGTAGCAAAAACAGTTCCACCCCATCCGGCAACAAAAGTTGTTCCTTGGTAAGTGTTGCGGTCAATATCATGTGTTCCGGCAGTGTTGGTATTAATCCAAACAGCCATATGTCCGTTTTGGGTAGAGGCACCTCCGGTTCTGGTATTGGTGATAATATTGTTTCGCATTCTAAAGATATTAGCCGTACCCGAATTAAACTTGCCTACACCAACAGAACGAGTAGTTAAAGTTGCAGCTGTTCCTCCAACAGCAACACCTCCAATGCGTATGGTGTTTTGGAAAATATTAAATTCAGCACTTCCAGTTCCGGTAACTGTTATACCATTTACACCTCCTATTGCACCTCCATTAACGGCATTGTTTGCATCCATAAAAGCGATACTATTGTTGTTAATATTATACAAACTACCTGTTGCAGTAGCCGGAGGAGTTAAAATTATTCCAAAAATTGATGTAGTGCTGGATTTAATTCCAAAAATCCTGTTCTTGGTTATCGTTGCATTCATACTAACAGCAGTTAGCGTACCTCCCAAACTAATTGCTCTTGCTTGACCAGTTGCCGTAAAGGCTACATCATGGAAAAAGCTATTTGAGTCAATAACAATTTGCCCCAGATTATTTAAATTACTTACCCCAGCAAATCCAAAGTTACTAATTTGGTTATTTCTAACTACTATATCAACCATTGGCCCTGAGGCATTGATAGCATCAAAAACAATTCCGTTACGTCCACCAATAATTGCGTTATTTAAAAACTGGTTATTTGAGTTTGGACTTGAGGCAACTGTGTTGGTTAAGTGAATATTGTGCGCAGTACTGGCTGCACTGGCATTTAACAAGCGGCAGAATTGGAAAGTATTATTAGTAGCACCAACATTAAGCCTGCAAGTAAAGTTTGTTGCTGCTGAAGTGGTGTGATTAAATTCAAGTAATCGAGCCGTTCCAACCCCTCCAGGTCTTCCATCAAAAGTTACATTATCAGCACCTGTTAATGTCATCAAAATAGCAGCAGCACTCATAGAAATGCTTTTAACAACTGTGGCTGTATCAGCAGGGCGAATTAAAATTGAGGTATAATTTGACCCAGTAGGATTTCCGCTAGAGTCCAAATTACAAGTAACAGGTTCGGTAACACTGCTGTTAATTCTAATGTTAATAGCACCTTGATGGGTACCCAAGTTAATAGCATCGAACGCAGCTTTTAATCCAGAGTAAGTGGCACTTGCCAAGCCGCTAGTTGATGTAACATCAACTTCGGTAGCACCTAAAATGGTGCGCGAACCGGTTGGGTTTTGCACTGTAGGGGTTCTAGGAGTGCCTCCTATTTCAATGCTACTGCATTCTGCATCAAGTATATTGTTTACAGTGGCTGTTGGCTTCACATCATACACCAACCAGAAAAAATTAGCCCCATCATTTAATGTTTGGTTACCCGAAATGGTAAACGCCCCATTCGGTGAAACTACTTGGCCAAATCGGTTGGTTGTAGCAAACACATTACTGTTTCCGGTGTAGAATATTTTTGCACTGTCAATACTGTTGGTTGCATTGGTTGTGGCACCTGTATTCAATGAAAAACTAGTAGCACTTAATGGACTAACTGTACCGCTCATGTTTACTGTAATACCAATAATTTCTGTATTTGAAGTACCTCTGAATACAGAGGCTGTGTTTGATTGTGTAGTGGTAGAAGATACGTAATTCATCCCTGCAATGTAGAAACTGTCAACAATCACGCGGTCAACATACATTTGGTTTCCATAACCAGAGATAAATTCAAATCGAACTTGCGTAGTTCCAACAGGCAATGAAAGAGCCTTGGTTGTCCATTGACCAGAAGTAGGAGTAAAACCTCCTGTTTGTGAATTTGCAGTGGTTATGCCAGTTGTGGTATTAATGGTTTGGCTAGAGCCCCAACCGATTAACCTATTAAAACTAACACCATCAAAGGTATAAATAACCAATGAATCAGTTGCTGATGGATACGCAGCATGCGCCACATCAAACCTTAAAGTATCTCCTGCTACTGTGGGCGAAAATACCGGTGTTTCCAAACGGGCAACTGAACCTGCGCCAACGTTGAAGAAGTTAGCCCTCACTGATGCAGCAGTGCCTACTCTGCCATAACTTTGTATGGTGGCAACGCGCGCAATTAATGTTCCTGTATTTAATGAATTTGTCCACCCTGTTGGCGTTAATGAGACATCAAAGTCCTCGTTAACACGGGTGATCTGCGCATTTGTTGTCGCAAAAAACAACAAACCTAAAAGCATCGTGTAGATTTTTTTCATACGTTTTCTATTATTGGTGATTTATTAAACTATTCCAATATTAACAAAAATCTGATATAAATCAATGATTTTTTTATTTTTCTTGGTAATAAAAAAAAACAGCATTTTTGACCAAATGACTTATCTAAAAAAAACTAGCCTACTAACATTCACTATTTTGTTAGCTTTTGTAGCAAATACTAAAGCACAGGTTGTTTCTCCTAAACATGGCGACACCCTAAACTATACCCAAGTAATGTTTGAGTATAAGGAGATATTTGGGGCTGATTATTACAATATTAGCATTTACAACCATGCCCATAATTCAAAAATCGCCTATTTTAAAACCCAATCACTGGCTAAAATTATTGATGGTATACTTGAATTTGGAGAAACTTACAGTTGGAGTTATGAAGCATTTTCCCGAAACGGCTTGTTGTTATTCCAATCTTCACCTTCTTCTTTTCATATTTTAAAAACACGTTGGAACAACCCCAATTTAATTGAAATGAAAGTTTCAGTTTTTGACAAAAAGAAAATGGACCGTGGCCTTATTATATTTGATTTTGGAGTGATTATCAATAAGCAAGGGAAAATCATTTGGAACTTGCCTCAAACAGATGGCACTTTCCGGAATTTAGTGATTAATAAAGACGGGGCACTGACTTATAACAACAGAAAGGGTAGCTTTGAAACTGATTTAGCGGGGAACATCACTTGGGGTGCCCCAACCCTGCTGGCTGACACGATAAAAGTAAAAAACTACCACCATGATATTAAAAAGCTACCAAACGGAAATTTTTTGTGTTTGGCAGAACGCGATATCAATGAAGGCAATAAGATTTACAATGCGGTGTTTGAAATTGACCGGAACTACAACTTGAAATGGTATTGGGATGAAAGCCCTTTTTATAAAGATAGAACCGACTCCATCACGTCTAACCACGTTAACGCTGTGTTTATGGATGAAAGCACCAAGGATGTTTATTTAAGCAATAGAAATTTAAATAGTTTAACACGTTTATCCGGTATTCCTAAACCAATCATTTCAATGCATATCGGTAAAGGCTATGAGCAAAACAATATCCAAATGATACCTCAAACCCTGTTTTCAGGGCAACATGCTGTAAGCATTACTCCCAAAAATACCATACTTTTATTCAATAACAACACTGCTCATCCGGAGGGCGTTTCGTCAGTAATTGAATTAAAGATACCTGACCCTAAAGATAAAGAGCCAATAGTTTTATGGAGTTATCCGTTTCAATTCGCCAAACACGAAGAAAATTTTTGCGCCAAATCCGGTGATGCAGATGTATTGCCAAATGGCAATATTCTTATTACCAGTGGTGCAAACAACCGTGTGTTTGAGGTTACAAAAAATAAAAAAATAGTTTGGGAAAATATTGCCTTTAGAAGAGATAGTATTACGGATGCTTTTACACCACAATCAAGCTACCGAAGTCATTTTTGCTCCTCACTTTATCCAACTTATTTTACTGTTCAACAGTTTAGCCATCTAGTAAGTAAAGGCCGTAAGATAACCCTAAAAATAAATAATGACGGCTCTGAACCTGATAGTTACTTTATCAACCAATTAATGAGCGATGGAACGTATAAAGAAATAGGCAGGCTATTTTTAAATGCGGGTAAACAAAAGAAGGTATCCTTTAAAATTAGTGAACAAAACACCACAAACTGTACAATAAAAATAAGTTCGTCAAACAATGCTTTAAAAAACAAGCAACTTATTTACTCCTTTAAATAACTAAAAAGCCCTGCTAAATTTAGCAGGGCTTTTTAATATTTTATTGTTTACCTTTTGGGTGGTGTGGTGGTTCCACCGGGTTTTGGTGCTATAGGCTTCCCTGTTTTAGGGTCAACAGCAGGTTTTGGCTCTTCTTTAGGTTTTGGCTTATAATCGTTACCTAAAAGCCTCACTGTGGTGCGCCTGTTCATCTGGTGTTCTTCTTCTGTGCATTGGCGTTTTACATAAGAGCCTTCGCATGCGCAATCATTTACTAAGCGACTTTCTCCATAACCCCTTGCCACTAATCTAGCAGAATCTATACCTCCACGAACGATATAAGCAACAGCTGAATCAGCACGCCTTTGTGATAAATTCTCATTGTAAGCAGAGTCTGCTCTACAATCTGTATGCGAACCTAGTTCTATTCGGATTTTAGGATACTTTTTAAGTGTAAGTAGCAATGAGTCCAATACTTTGGCCGCATCTGCACGAATATTAGCCTTGTCTAAATCGTAGTAAATACCTTCAACCCTAAACACGTCTTCATAGTTAAACGGATTTAAGTCTAAGTCTTGGTAAAGATCTGTTGAAACCTCTAATCCCTTTGTAGTTTGGAAAGCTATTTTACTATCATAATAATCTTCGTGTGCACCAAAAAGTTCCACATCTGTTTTGGCTTTTAAGCTTACTTTATAAGCTCCGGCAGCATCTGTTTTTACCACCAATTTTCCGGTATCGGTACTGGTGGTTAAGGTAATAAATGTGTTTGGTAATATTTGTTTAGTTTTAATATCACGAGCAACTCCACTTAAAGTAAATACCAATGGATTCATGTAAAAACGCCAAATATCGTCTTGCCCTTTTGACCCTTCCCTATTGCTGGCAAAAAGTCCGCTTTCTTTATCTTTTGATAATATCACAGAAAAATCGTCCCCACCTGAATTAATTGGTGATTTCATATTGATTGGTGTGCTCCAGTCGGTAGCTGATCCTGTGCTGTAGTATATATCCATTCCTCCTAAACCAACAAAGCCGTTTGAAGAGAAATAAAGTGTTCCGTCTTCATGTATAAAAGGGTAAACCTCATCACCATCTGTGTTGATAGTTGGGCCTAAATTTACCGGATCGCCCCAGGTTTTACTTCTTTTGCTGTACGTTACAAACCAAATATCTTTTCCTCCATATCCACCCGGCATATCAGAAGAGAAATACATCACCTGATTATCTTTAGTTAGAGACGGGTGCCCGGTATTAAAAGAGTCTGAGCTAAACTCCAACGGGGTTGGTTCTGTCCAGTCTTGACCGCTTAAAGTAGCCATCCAAATTCTGCAATGATTGCTTTTGCCATCTTTTCCGTTACATTGGGTAAAATACATCACCCCACCTTTGCTATCAAATGCCACACTACCATCATTGTAAGGCGAATTAACTTTATCTTTATCTACTAAAACCGGCACATCGTATTTTATGGCATTTGGATTTTTCTTATCTACCTTAAAGCTTACCTTATAAACATCCGTATAAAAATTGCCTGTCCATCCGTAGGGTCTGCCAGTTACACCTTTCTCTCGGTCGCTGGTAAAATAAATCTGGTCCTTTTTGTAATACATGGGCGAAAAATCGCTCCATTTGCTATTGATGGCTTTTAAATTTTCAACGTTGTACCTGGTTTTTTCATTTTTCCATTTCAACGCTAACTCGCACCCCTTTATGCGCTCATCAATTTTAGGGTTGCTGGCAATGAGTTTTTTATAGTTGTTGTACTCGATAATTGCCTCTGTATAACGGCCTTGATTTTTAATGGTTTCGGCCAATTTGTATTGTGCTTCTGCATTTTTAGGGTCGGCCTTTACTGTTTTTTTATACCAACCCTCCGCATTTTTCATGTCGTTTGCCATGAAATAGCACTCTGCTGTTTGGAAACAAGCTTCATTTTTTTCGTCCTTGTTTTTGGTTTTGCTATAAACTGCTTTATAGTTTTCGCCAGCTACAGCATACTCTTTTTTCTCCAGCGCTTCTCTAGCGGCTTGCATAGAGCCTTTTTGGGCTCCACAAGAGTATAAATAAATAATGGTTACCGAAGCTAATAAGAAGGAAATGAGCTTACTGTTTTTCATGTTTTATATTTAATTTGATAGGCTGCACCTCTATTAAGTACATAAATATTTAAGCTAATATACAGATAATTTTAAAACATTATCAAATCTTGATGGTTTCTTTTTGTTTTAACAAGGCTAATGTTTTAGTTTAAGTCTATTAAACAGCTAATAATGTTTACCTTAACAAATTCATAAATTCAAGTTAATAAAAACGCATTAGGGCCGTTTCGCTTTCGCAAAACGGCCCTAATGCTATAAGGAGTATTTTGTTATTTTACAAAAAGTAACTCACGATATTTAGGCAACTTCCATAAATCATCTTCAACCATAAACTCAAGGCTATCACTTGCAGCCCTTATTATATCAAAGTATGGTTTAACTTTATGGCAAAACACAACAGCACGTTTATGTGTATCGGCAATATGGTGTGCTTTATCGGTTTCAACCATTAATTTTTTTACATTATCATTAATGGTTTTAATGTGTGTGGCAATTTCTTGTACCATTTCCAATTGGGTTCCGTAAGCAGCCTTGTTAACCCCGGCAGATTTTAAACTAGCAATAGAGTTAGCCAATTTTGTTTGATAATCAATTGCTGCCGGTACAACATGTGAAGTAGCCAATTGGGTAAGTACTTTGGCTTCAATGTCTATCTTTTTCACATAATTCTCCTGCATGATTTCGTACCTTGCCTCCAACTCCCTTTCGTCAAAAATATGATTGCTACTAAATAGTTTTTTAGATTGTGGCGTAATGTAAGCATTTAATGCTTCCGGTGTGGTTTTCACATTATTTAACCCACGCTTTTGGGCTTCTTTAACCCATTCATCGCCATATCCATTTCCTTCAAACAAAATATGTTTACTTGATTTATAGTACCCCTTTAAAACATCAAGAATGGCATCTTCTTTTTTCTTTCCCTTTTTAATTAAAGCGTCTACCTCGGTTTTAAATTGTTTTAACTGCTCAGCCATAATGGTATTAAGAACAATCATTGCATTGGCGCAGTTTGCTGATGAACCAACCGCCCTAAACTCAAACTTATTACCAGTAAATGCAAAAGGTGATGTTCTGTTACGATCAGTATTGTCTAATAAAATTTCAGGTATTTTTTGAATATCAATACTTGTTTTTGATGCTTTTAATGCTGTTTTTGCTTTGTTTGAAACCAACTCCTCTAATACGTGCGTGAGTTGTGTGCCAATAAATACTGACATGATAGCGGGAGGTGCTTCGTTGGCTCCTAAACGGTGGTCGTTTGAAGCGGAAGCGATACTTGCACGCATCAAATCAGCATGGGAATGAACCGCTTTAATTACATTGATGAAAAAAGTAAGGAATTGTAAATTGTTATGAGGTGTTTTTCCGGGAGCTAATAAATTAACACCGGTATTGGTAATTAAGCTCCAGTTGTTGTGTTTACCACTGCCATTAACTCCTGCGAAAGGTTTTTCATGCAACAATACTTTTAAGCCATGGCGGTTGGCTACTTTTTCCATTACATCCATAAGCAACTGGTTATGATCAATTGCCAGGTTTACTTCTTCAAAATTTGGAGCACATTCAAACTGACCCGGGGCTACCTCATTATGACGAGTTTTTAATGGTATTCCAAGTTTGTAACATTCCACTTCAAAATCCACCATAAAATCATATACACGCGGGGGCACTGTTCCGAAATAATGGTCTTCTAATTGTTGTCCCTTTTCCGGTGCATGGCCTAACAATGTGCGGCCTGTTAACATTAAATCTGGTCGTGCATTATAAAAAGCTTCATCAACCAAAAAATATTCTTGTTCAATACCTAAACTGGCAAATGCTTTGTTTACCCCTTTATCAAAGTAGCTTGAACATACATCTACTACTGCATTCTCTACTGCATGCAATGCCTTTAATAATGGTGCTTTGTAATCAAGCGCTTCACCGGTGTAGGAAACAAATATGGTTGGGATGCATAAGGTTTTACCATTGGCATTTTCCATAATAAATGCCGGGGATGAAGGATCCCAAGCAGTGTACCCGCGTGCCTCAAAAGTATTGCGCAATCCTCCATTGGGGAAGCTGCTTGCATCTGGTTCTTGTTGAACCAAGGCACTTCCAGCAAATTTTTCTATAGAGCGTCCATCATCTGTCGGTTCAAAAAAGGCGTCATGCTTTTCAGCTGTTGAACCGGTTAATGGTTGGAACCAATGGGTATAATGGGTTACATCCTTACTCATTGCCCAATTTTTCATTCCAGATGCTACCTGATTGGCCACTTTTCTATCAATTTTTTCGCCATGTTTAATTGCTTTAACAACTGCTTCATAAGCCTCTTTATCAAGAAAGTTTTTCATGGCTGCATCATTGAACACATTTACATTAAAGTAATCAGAAACCTTTGATGAAGGAACATTTACCTTTATTGGTGTGCGATTTCCAACACGTTCAATAGCTTTAAATCTTAGTATTGACATAATAAAAAACTGTTTATTTTTTATGCAAGTTAAGGTAATGCTGTTGCTCCTAAAACCATATTTCTTTCATTCGCGAATCTAACAACACTAACTCGCTGCCTAATAACATTTTATAAATATGCTAATAACTATTTTTGTGTAATATATTACATGAACCTAATTAAATTATATTGTAAAACTAAAAAAACATGTATTATATTGCATGTTAAATAATAAAAATGACCATAGAAGAGATTGGAATTACGATTAGAAAGCGAAGAGATTTAAAAGGGCTAA
This sequence comes from Bacteroidota bacterium, assembly GCA_004293295.1. Classification (GTDB taxonomy): domain Bacteria; phylum Bacteroidota; class Bacteroidia; order UKL13-3; family UKL13-3; genus UBA6183. The sequence continues at coordinate 3,991 of RDYC01000204.1, read as the reverse complement.
CCCAGCAGGAATTGGCTGATATGAGTGGTGTGCATCTTAGGAGTATTAATACCATTGAAAGTGGTAAGGGTAATCCATCTATTGGCACCTTACTAAAAATTGCCTTGGTGTTAAACCTGGAAATTATAGTGCGAGTGGAGTAGTTACTAAAACTGTAAGTAAATAGGCAATATGGGTGTGGCTGATTTAAATTGAACCAAGATAACAACTAACAAAGCAAAAGCTACCGCATAAAACCATACTGGAAAATGAACCCGTTGGGTAACTTCATCAGCAAGGGTATCACTTAAGGCATGCATGGCAAATCCAAACATCATCATTGCAATAACCGGGGTATAAGCAAGGTATATTTTAGGAAACAACTCCAAGCTAAAATTTGCGAATATCTGATGCATCATGTCAAACGCCACCGAAACATTTGCCGATTTAAAAAAAATCCAGCAAAGGCATACAAAATGAAAAGTTACCACCACACCTAAAATTGCTTTCAAATCAGGACTGACAGCATTTAACCTCTTTTGAATAGATTGACCAAGCCATTTATCAAATGCCAATGCAATACCATGTAATGCACCCCAAATTAAGAAGGTGAAATTTGCTCCATGCCATAACCCACCAATAAGCATGGTTAGCATCAAGTTAATGTATTGCCTGCTTTTACCCAATTTATTTCCTCCGAGCGGGATGTACAAATAATCTTTCAACCAACTGCTGAGTGAAATGTGCCAACGCCTCCAAAACTCTGTAATACTCCTACTTTGGTATGGCGAAAGAAAATTGATATTTATGTCAAAACCCATCCATTTAGCTAAGCCTATGGCCATATCGCTATATCCGCTAAAATCGCAGTAAATGACTAACGCATAACCATAAACGGCTAACAAACACTCCATGCCTGAATACCTTAGCGGGGCATCAAAAACATATTGAACCAAATTAACATAAATGTAGTCGCTGATGATAACCTTTTTGACAAGTCCGCTTGCGATAAGGTAAGCTCCCTTAGCCAAAGCACCATCGCCAACCGTATACGGCTTGTGTATTTGAGGAATAAAATCAGCAGCACGCACAATAGGCCCCATCACCAGTTTTGGAAAAAAAGAAAGGAAAAATAAATAATCCCAAAAACTACGTACCGGTTTAAAACTGCCTCTATAGACATCAATGGTATAGCTGATGTTTTCAAAGGTGTAAAAGGAAATACCTATTGGAAGCAGTAATGCCAGGGGGGTAATATTGGTAAACCCTAAATCGTTGCTGATTTGAATAAAAAAATCAGTGTATTTAAAATATAATAACAGCCCAATATTGATTACAATACTGCTTACAAGCAGTGTTTTCTTAGCTTGTTTATTTTGTGTGTTATCAATTGCATTGGATAGGTTAAAATCAACAACGGCAGCCACTAAAACTAGTAATACATAATACCCGCATGCCTTGTAAAAAAAGTATAGAGAAAATAATGTAAAGATAAAAGTGCGTATTTTGGTCTGTTTATGAAAGAGCAGGTAAGCACCCATAAACGCCAATAGGAAATAGAGAAAAAATCCTGTATTAAATAATATTGGCTCTTGCGGATTGTATAGCAATTGCTGAAAAAGTCTGTCAATACTTATGCTCATGGAACAATTGCTTTAATTAACGCTCTGTAGAACAATTCTCCCTGCAACTCGTAACCAGCTTTATTAAAATGAATATGGTCTTTAGCAGCTAATCCTGCTTCAACCCACTTTCTCATGCTTGTATCACCACCCATAACTGCGTAAAGATTCCAATACATGAATTTACCTCTTTTGAAATATGCTACCATTGCCTCTTGCAACTCTTCCAATTTAACATTATTGGCCAAGTAAACCACCCGTTTTTTGCGCCACTTTCCTTTTACTTTTTTCTTTACCATTTTGGTTTGCCTCACATAATTATCGGCCGGAGTGGTGTAAATAATTTGCTCTTGGGCACAAACTTTGAGCAGGTTATTGTTAAAGCTGTCTACTTGGTTGATAAAATTTTCGGGGCTAATATCACTTACGCTTTCGTTAGTTCCTAAACTAACAATAACCAAATCGGGTTGAAGGGCTTTTAATTGATCGAAAAAAAGTGTTGAGTTATTGTAATTATTAAACGTGGCACCGTTTGCGCCAATGGTATAGTATAACACTCCTGTTTGCCCATTACTTACAATAAGGCCTTGCAAACTTAATTGGCCTTTTGCACTAATAGTAAATGGAGGGGCAAGTTGTTTATTATAACTGCAAATAATAAAATTTCCTGCATCTTGCACTTGATAAGAGGCGGTATCCTCATCATTGTTAACCAAAATGGTTGCATTTGCTTGACTTGATTGAAACAGTGCACTTACATATTGCGTACTGGTGTCACCTTTCAGGTTAACCATAAATGAAGCACCTGTTGGCATCACGGCATTGTATGCCGCCAAACCCACTTCGCAAGCTGTTTTACATTTTACCACTTTATTGGGTGCGAACTTAAATGGTGATGTTGTGGTGAAAGTGCTAGGCCCGTTGGTTTTAATTTGTTTGTATGGAAACACCAAACCTACTCCGGCATTGCCATACTTCTGCTGTATCAACTTGCGCACTTGCCCGCTAAACATGTCAGCTTGGATATGTGAATCACCAATATGCACAATTTTAAATACTTTCTGACTGGTGTTGATGGCAACTCCAGTGGTATGATTAATGACATTTAAACTATCAGCCACCAAGGTTTGCCCCATTACATAGAATGCACAAACGATAAAACTATTTAACAGAATAATTCTTTTCATATTCATTTAAAATGGCATTGGCTATTAAACGCCCGATTTTAGCCGATCCGCTCTGATTAAAATGGGTGTAGTCTACTCCTGCTAATATGGGGTGCTTTTCTACCCATGCTTTCATGCTGTTGTAACCACCCATTGCTTCGTACAAATTAAAAAACGCACAATTAAATTGCCGGGCCACCTTTTGTTGAGCGGCAAGCAGCACTTCAACGCCATCTCCGGTTCTGTACTCCCCATCAATTTTAAATGCCTTATCGGCAGTACTTACTATTAACAAGCTGGCTTGTGGAAATGCCTTTTTTAGGTGTTTTATAGTTCTAGCCAATTGTGTCTGGTAATACCCGAAATTCACAATCGAATCAGCATACAGCAAGTTAGGGCCATACTGTAATACAATCAAATCATATGGCCGTATTGAATCTATTTGCTTGAGCATGGTTAGGTTTAATTTTGTTAACTCAACACCGCTTGTCCCTCTAAAAGACAGGTTATCTAATATGACACCCGTTTTGCTTTCTGCACTAAACCCATAAATTGGTGTTTCGCTTGCTTTAAATAAAAACTGCGCTTGGGCAATAACAGTATCAGGGTTTAATATTTGCATGTTAAACTGGCTTTTTCCGGCTAACCTAAAAGGCATGCCATTAAATGTAAAATCAAGCGTTGCTTGTTCAAGTGCAGCACCATGAAATATGGACAATTGATAAAGGCTTCCTAGATGTTTACCACCACCGGGCTTAATGGTTAAACGTGCTCCTTCTTTTGCAAAAAAAGTATGCCCACTAATGCCTAGTATTCTCTTTTTCTTGTTGTTAAAAAAATGGGTGTCATCCCAAAACTCATTAGCAGTAGCTTTAACAGTTTGTCTAAAATGAGCCACCACACTGGTTGCCGGAATAAACCCAACACCATCACCTCCATATTTATTTTGAAGAATAGAGCGAATGGTTTGTGTAATTAAATCCCCTTCAATCATGCTATCTCCAAAATAACCTATGCGAACCTTTTTACGTTTGTGCAATTGCAATTGTTGTAAGGCCATTAAAAAATGATTCAACCCATCATTGGCACTGTCATTATATTCAATGGGCAAATCATTCCTAATGATATTTGCGACCTCTTTACTCGCAACAATGGTGTCTTTTACCAGTTGTTTTAATGCCTTTTTTCGAGGTGTGGGTTTGTATTTTTTGTTAACGATTGTTT
>RDYC01000022.1 GCA_004293295.1 Bacteroidota bacterium | reverse complement strand
GTGGTTCTACAGTTTATAAGGAGGATGGAAGACCGTTTATAAGAAGCCAAAATATTGGATGGGGTAATTTAATACTTGATGATATTGCTTTTATTGATGATGAAATACATCAAACATTTCCGAATACTGAAATAAAGTACAATGATGTCTTTTTAAATATTTCGGGTGCATCTATTGGTAGAAGTTCTTTTGCAAATGAAAAATTAGTTGGTGGAAATGTTAATCAGCACGTTTGTATAATTCGGGTAATTGACAAAAAATTACATCCAATTTTTTTGAACTTATTTCTGCTTTCAAAAAGTGGACAAAAACAAATTGATAGTTTTCAATCAGGTGGTAATAGACAAGGGCTAAATATTGGGCAAATCAGAACATTTCAAATTCCTCTTCCACCGACAATAGAAGAACAAACCGCCATAGCCACCGCCCTATCCGATGCCGATGCCTTGATAAGCAGTTTAGAAAAACTCCTAACCAAAAAACGCAACATCAAGCAAGGGGCCATGCAAAGATTACTGCAACCGAAAGAGGGGTGGAAAGAGGTTTCTATTTTTCAACTTGCAGACGGAAAAAAGGAACTATTTGATGATGGAGATTGGATTGAATCTGAACATATAACTGATAAAGGAATACGCTTAATTCAAACAGGGAATATTGGTATAGGAAGTTTTGTCGAGAAAGAAAATCAAAAGTTTATTTATGAAGACTCCTTTTACAAATTAGGTTGCAAATTATTGAAGGTTGGAGATTTGCTAATTTGTAGACTAGCAGAACCAGCTGGAAGAGCTTGTATTTTTCCATTCATTGGAGAAGATAAAGTAATTACATCAGTCGATGTAACTATTTTTAGACCAAGAGCAGAGCTTGTAAATAGACAATTCTTAAGCCAAATATTCTCCACAAGTAATTGGTTTAAGTCCATAAGCGATTTATGTGGAGGTACGACACACAAACGAATTTCAAGGGGTGCACTCGGACGAATTAAAATTTTACTTCCAAATATTGAAGAACAAACCCGCATCGCCACCATTCTTTCCGATATGGATGCCGAGATAAGTGCCTTAGAAAGCAAATTGGAGAAATACAAAAAGGTAAAATTGGGGATGATGCAGAATTTATTAACGGGGAAAATAAGGTTGGTGTAATATGGCAAAATTTCAAAACAAATACCGCAGCGAAACCGCAAGGGCCCAATGGTGGAATTATGCCAACGATGGGGCGTATTTTATTACCATTTGCACAGCAGGTCGCGAATGGTTGTTTGGTGAAATTTTAAACAATGAAATGCATCTATCACCCATTGGCGAAATGGTTTATCAGGAATGGAATATTTCGTTTGATATACGTGCAGAATTATTTTGCGACACATTTGTAATCATGCCCAACCATATACACGCCATATTGCGGATTGAAAACGGTGTTGGGTCGCACGTAGGGTCGCACGGTGTTGGGTCGCACGGTGTTGGGTCGCACGGTGTAGGGTCGCACGGTGTAGGGTCGCACGGTGTAGGGTCGCACGGTGTAGGGTCGCACGGTGTAGGGTCGCACGGCCGTGCGACCCTACACAACACAACCATACCAACGCAACCAAAAACCAATACCGGTGTTGCCTATCGTTCACCAAAATCAATTTCATCGTTTGTTGCAGGATTTAAATCGGCCGCCACAAAACGAATAAACGAATTCCGCAAAACCCCAAAAATGCCTGTCTGGCAATCCCGGTTTCACGACCACATCATTCGTAATAATGGTGAATACCAACGTATTTTTAATTATATTGAAAACATCATGAACAATCATTT
>RDYC01000203.1 GCA_004293295.1 Bacteroidota bacterium | reverse complement strand
ATGGAGTAAAAAGTTTAGATTTTGTGCTATTGTTTATGCCAATAGAACCGGCATTTGCTTTAGCTGTGCAACACGATAGCCAACTTTTTAATGAAGCTTTTGAAAAAAACATTGTTATAGTTAGCCCCACCACTTTATTAGCCACTTTGCGCACGGTGGCAAATATCTGGAGGCAAGAGTACCAAAATAAAAATGCAGTTGAAATTGCCGACCAAGCAGGTAAACTTTATGACAAGTTTGATGGGCTGATCAAAGATTTATTAGACGTAGGGAAGAAGATGAACGACTCCAAAACCTCTTATGAAGAAGCAATGAAAAAACTCTACACCGGGCCCGGTAATTTGATAAAACGTGTGGAAGAATTAAAAAAACTGGGAGCCAAAGCATCAAAAACGTTGCCTTCAAGCTTGCTAGAAAGGGCCGAAACAGATGGTTGATATTGGCATAATACTTGTACCTATGCCATAACATTTAGGAATTAACCTTAAATTTGTCCCAGTTATCACATCAAAATGAAAAAAATACTTAGCATAACTTTATTAATAAGCTCATTATCATACGCTAGTTCTTTCTCCAAAAATGCAGATAAAGATTTAGATAAACTGCTCAATACCATAAGTAACAGGTATAAAAACTTTAAAACCATAAAGGCAGATTTTATATACAGTATTGAGAGCAAAGCGGAAAAGATCAACGAAAAGCAAAAGGGAAGTTTGTACGTAAAAGGAAATAAATTCAGACTAGACATATCAGATCAAATTATTTTATGCGATAACAAAACCATTTGGACTTATAGTAGGGAGGTTAACGAAGTGCAGGTAAATACTTACGATCCTAAAAAAGCACCAATAAGATTGGATGATTTATTTACCATGTATAACAAAGGGTTTCTTTCAAAAATTATTGAAACCAAAAAGGAAGGAAAAAATGATATTGTGGTGGTTGAACTTACCCCAAAAGATAAGAAAAAGAATTATTTTAAAATTAAGCTAACCATTGATAAAACAAACCAAACTATTATCAAGTCTCAAGTTTATGAGAAGAGTGGTACAGTGCATACCTATGTAGTTACCAATCAATTTCCCAACATTAAACTGGAAGACAAATTTTTTGTTTTTGATGAAAAGAAATACCCCAAGTGTGAAGTGATAGATTTACGTTAAAGTAGCATTACCTCCCGGGTAGCACAATAAACTTTTTCCGGTCATTTCTTTAGGTTGCTCCATACCCATAAGTGCAATAACAGTAGGGGCAATATCAGCAAGCTTTCCCGGTCGCACCCGATAATTTGGTGCATTTACTAATACAAAAGGCACCTCATTTGTGGTGTGAGCAGTATTTGGGGAACCATCTTCTTCATTAACCATATACTCACCATTGCCATGATCTGCAGTTACCAATAAGGCATAATCATGCTCCAAAGCGGCAGCCAATATAATACCCAGGCAAGAATCAACTTTTTCAACAGCCTTTATCTCAGCAGCAACCACACCAGTGTGGCCAACCATATCCGGATTGGCAAAATTTACACATAAAAAGTCAGTGTGCGCTTTTATTGCTTCTAAAGTATAGGAGCACACTTCATCAGCACTCATTTCCGGCTGTAAGTCATAAGTAGCCACTTTAGGGCTCGGAGCCAAAAAGCGCTTTTCACCAACAAATGGCGTTTCCCTGCCACCACTAAAGAAAAAAGTTACATGAGGATATTTCTCTGTTTCAGCAATTCTTGCTTGGGTTTTATTGTTTAGGGCCAACACTTCGCCCAAAGTCATGCGCAAATCAATCTCTGGAAACACCACGTTAACACCATTAAATGTTTTATCGTACTCAGTAAGTGTAACATAGTGTAAATTCAGCTTATGCATGCCATGCTCAGGAAAATCAGTTTGAGTAAGTACTTCTGTTATTTCCCTTCCCCTGTCTGTTCTAAAATTAAAACAAATCACCACATCCCTCGATTCAATTTTTGCCACCGGTTCGCCATCATTATCCACACCAATAATTGGGGTGATAAATTCATCCGTTTCCCCTTTTATGTACCGTTGCTTTAATACGTCAGCTGGTTCTGCGGTACGCTCACCAATGCCAAAAACCATGGCATCATAAGCAAGCTTAACACGTTCCCATCTTTTATCCCTATCCATTGCATAATAGCGACCGGTTATGCTGGCCAGTTTTCCACCTGTTGTTTCCAGTTTTTGGGCAAGCTGGTGCAGGTAACCCGTTCCACCTTTAGGGTCTGTATCTCGCCCATCCGTAAATGCATGTACATAAAAGTTGGAGAACGAAGAGTATGCCATTAAATCGCATAACCCTAACAAATGGGTTAAACTGGAGTGTACGCCACCATCACTAACCAAACCAATTAAGTGTATTTTTTTATGGTTGTTTTTAGCGTAAGCAATTGCATTTAATAGAGTTTGGTTGTGCTGAACTTCACCATCAGCAAAGGATTTATTGATAAGCACCAATTGCTGATACACCACCCTGCCTGCACCTAAATTCATGTGGCCTACCTCACTATTTCCCATTTGCCCTTCGGGTAAACCAACGGCCAAACCGCTCGTTTGCAAACTTGTACCCGGATATTTTTTGCTTATAAAATCAAAGTTAGGGGTAAGCGCTTGGTTAATAGCATTTCCATCGTAAGGTTTACCTATGCCCCAACCGTCAAGAATGATTAGTGCTACTTTTTTACTCATACCACAATAATAGTTCAATAAATCTTTTTTACTAGCTGTTTTAGATTGCAACAATTTTGCTAATTTGCATTTGGCATACTTTTAGCTTTGTATGGTTTAACTTAAGTAATGTGAAATGAAAAGTACAGTGTTTAAAAACGCAATTATGGCTTTAATTATATTGGGTAGCTCTTCGTTACTTTATGCCGATGTGTTTGATGATGTGGTAAATGCATTAAAAACACAGAACGCACGAGAGGTATCCAAGTACCTGAACAGCACTGTTGATTTAACCATCAATAACCAAGAGGGTGTATGCAGCAAGCAACAAGCCGAAATGATGATTAAGAACTTTTTGGCTAAATATCCGGCCAAGAATATCACCATTCAGCATAAAGGCTCTTCAGCCCAAGGTGCTAAATATGCAATTGCCAACTACGAAACCGAACAAACTAAATTTAGGGTATACATTTTCTTAAAAATGGTCGGAAATCAAATGTTGGTTCACGAAATGAGGATTGAAAAGGAATAAGGTATATCATGAAAACATTGTTAAAAAATCCACTTGTAACGCAATTAATTGATATTGCTTTTCAGGAAGATATTGGCCCGGGTGATTATACTTCCTTAGCTACGATAAATGAATTTGAAAAGGGAAAATCAATTATTGTGGTTAAAGATGAAGGCATTTTAGCAGGTCTTGAACTTGTTGAATTTATTTTCAAAAAGGTTGATCCCAACTTGGAGATAAACTTGTTAAAAAAGGATGGCGATAGGGTTTCCTACGGTGACATTGCAATTGAAATTGCAGGAAGCTCTAGAAGCATGTTAACTGCTGAAAGAACAGTATTAAATTTTATACAGCGATTGAGTGGGGTTGCTACACAAACTGCCAAGTACGTGGAGCGTTTAAAGGGTCTTCATACACAAATTTTAGATACCCGGAAAACCACACCAGGTATGCGTTTGCTGGAGAAATGGGCTGTTAAAATTGGTGGTGGTGCAAATCATCGAATAGGGTTATACGACATGATTTTGATTAAAGATAACCATGTTGATTTTGCAGGGGGAATTGAACAAGCCATATTACGCACCCAAGAGTATCTTAACCGGAACGGGCTTAAACTTAAGATAGAGATTGAAACAAGAACAATACAAGAGGTAAGGCAAGCATTGGCCGTGGGTGGTATTGATAGAATTATGTTGGATAACTTTAATCCTGAGTTGCTGCGTGAGGCCGTAGCATTAATAAATGGAACAGTTGAAACAGAGGCAAGCGGAGGAATTACGTTAGATACGTTGCGTGCTTATGCAGAAACAGGGGTTGATTTTATTTCATCGGGTGCACTTACCCATAGCATTAAGTCAATGGACCTAAGTATGCGAGCAGTTTAGCTGATTAATTGGGCATAAAAAAAAGCCGCTTGTTTAGAAACAAGCGGCTTTTTTGATGGAATCATTCAATTCAATTATTTCTTTCTAGGGTCACCAACCCTATCCATTACACAACGGAAACCAATGGTAGCAGTTGATAAATCTTCATCCAAGAACCTGCGAGAACCAGGTGTCATCCAATATGCCCTATCTTGCCATGAACCGCCTTTGTATACACGAGCGGTATTTTGAACAAGGGTAGTTACACCATAATCATACTTTTGGTCATTATTATCGCCTTCATAAGTCATCTCGTCCTTAAATCCAATATTATTAGATTTACGATAGTTTCTGCGCTTAGCGTTTTCTGCTTCAGTCACATCTCTATATGGAATGCGCCCTAAGCTGTCTTTTTCCTCTACAATATTATCAGGAGAGGTCACTTTAGTTTTGTAAACATTTCCTCTAAATGGAGCAATTTCTTGTCCATCTTCCCAATTTAATGGGCGGTAAACATCCATTGTCCACTCACTTACGTTACCTGCCGGAACAGTGTAAAAACCAGCATCATTCAACCTGCCAGCCACACCAGCCGCATCACCTCTTCCACGCATATAATTGGCATACATGGTACCTCTGTTTGCTTCATTATCGCTTCTGCGCATGGTTAAACCATCCCAAGGGTAAATTCGTTTAACATCAATGTTTTCATTGTATTCTGGCGACATGTAACCATAGGCAGCATATTCCCATTCTGCCTCAGTTGGTAAACGGTAATCCGGTAATAAGATACCATCTTCCATTCTCACCGATCTGGTTTTTCCACCAGGTGCATAGTCCTTAAGTTCTTTTTTAATTGTTGGTGTGTAAAGGCCTAACAAGTAAGCTTCTGTGTTAAAATTATTATCACCAGTTGTTTTTTGTACATCAAGATCAATAAATCCTTCTCTAGCCAATATCATTTCATTAACACGATCAGTGCGCCAATCAGTGTAAGCTTTAGCTTGTAGCCAACTTACACCAACAACAGGGTATTCTCTGTAAGCAGGATGGCGTAAGTAGTACAATACATAAGGCTCGTTATACGATAGCTTATTACGCCAAACCAATGTATCAGGCAATGCGCCTCTTGCAACCAATGGGTTATCAATAAACACACGATTTAACCAATACACGTATTCCAAGTAATGAAGGTTGGTAACTTCAGTTTCGTCCATATAAAAGCTAGGAATAGAAACCCTGCGTTTTAATGCATTGCGTTCAAATATGACATCGTTTTCAAAGTTACCTAAGCTAACAGTACCGCCTTCAATAAATACTAAACCAGGGCCGGTTTCTTGCTCTTGAAACTTTGGTTTTTCAAAGCCTCCCCATTTCTCATTATTGTACTGCCAGCCGGTGGTTTCCGACTTTGGTTTTTTGCAACCAACGCCAATAAATAAGCTATGAGCCAATGCAGCTAAAAGAAAAACTTTTGTGGCTTGCTTCATATAAATGTTTGTTTTAGAATATTAAATTTTTCAAATATAACGACAAATTATTGGAAATATGTTAAAAAGGCTTAAGTTTTTTCTTAAAAAGCTGGACAAACCAAGGCTCTATTTCTTGGTTTTGGTCGTTTAGGGGGTTTAATTTCAAACGAAACAGACAGTTCTTGAGAGCCTTGGGTTGCCGTTCTTGCGCCTGAAACAGTGATGTCGTAGCTATATCCAACCCTGAATTTAGGGAATTTTAAACCAATGAGCACAATTGCAGCATCTGTGTTTTTACTGGTTTGCCTAAACCAAAGTCCGGTTGTAAGTGCTTGTTTTTTAATGTATAAACCTAGATTGAGCTGGTTGTAGTTCCTTTGGTTCATGAACAAAATGTTGGGCGATAAGATAACCCGTTCTTGTTCATTTCGCTGATTGGTTAGGTAAATATTCATCCCTGCGTGTGCGGTATAACGTCTGGGTAGTTTAAACTGTTCTTGTGGGCTGTTTTCAAAATAAAACGACTGGTTTGGTTCAATCATGTTGTGAACAGCAGCACCACCAAAAAACCGATCAGAATAAATCAGGAAACCCGAGCCAAAATTCGGGAAAAAGCGAAGTTCAGAAGCAACCGGTTCTTTTGTGGGATTTACAAAGCCAAATCTATCATCAATTTGGTCACCAAATTTAAATTTACTCCAATCATAAGTTTTTTGTACCACACCGGCTTGTATTGCCAAGCTCATGCGCACTTTTCTATTGATGGATGCATGAAATGCATAAACACCACTTATTTGATTGGTTGTTAAGCTACCGTCACCGGCCACGTCATTTAAAAAGGTTAGGCCAATACCACCGCCAAGTTTTGATGTAGGAGCATCAATGCCGGCAAAAGTTGATTTGAAATTCTTATCCAAACCAATGTATTGATCACGATAAGCAATGTTGGCCCGGATGTTTCCACTTACTCCCGTAAGCGCAGGATTTGTGTATAACGGAACCCCATAAAACTGGCTAAATTGCGGATCTTGAGCATAACTTGTTGTTAAACTTATCACACAAATTAATACGTAAATAAAGGCATGTTTATTGAACATGGGATAATTTCTTCCAACAAATATAGGGAAATTTGAATTAAAACTCAGGGCAACGAATTGCGCGTATTGGTTTTTTAGGTTTTTTCTTCCTTAACTCAAATGCAATGGAAACCTCATGTGAACTGGGTGCCCCTCTTTGTGCTTTAGATATCGTTGCATCATATGAATAACCGATACGCAGCTTCTCTCTTCTTAAGCCAATTAACAGGATGATGGCATCAGAGTTTACGGATGTTTGGCGGAAAAAGGTGCCCAAAACATAAGAACCTTTATTGTAATACATGCCTAAATTGAGTTCGTTAAAGGTTCCACCAGGGATTTGTTGTTGCATGAAAAGAAAATTCGGTGAAATATTCACATTATTTCTCTTATTCTTTCCGCCATCATCAACAAGGGGTATCTGCGCACCGGCATGCGCTGTTATTCTCCTGCTTATTGGCGCTGCCGATGTTTTAGAAAATGATTGATCAGGCTCGGTTAAATTGTGTATGGCAAAACCTCCGTAAATGTATTTGGTATATCCAATAAAACCGGCAGCAAAGTTTCCAAATGTAATTGATTCATTAGGAATTGGCTGGCTCGATATTGGCTTGGTTATTCCTTGTTTTTTAAGAATTTGGTCTCCCCAAGTAAAGTTACTGAAATCCAAAGTTTTCTGTACAAACGATGTTTGGATAGCAGCCCTAAATGTAAGGTATTTGTTCACGGGGATAATGTAAGAATAGGCGGCTGAAAAGGTATTTGTTGTTAATAGGCCTATACCCGCCTCATCACGGCTTAAAATGAAGCCTAATCCACCATTTATTTTATCAAAGTTTTCATCATAAGCTGCACTTAATGTGGTAAACGTACCCGAAATGCTACTCCATTGGTTTCGTGCATTAAGCACTGATCGCCCATGATTACTGCTTCCGGCAAACGCAGGATTTGTATATACCGGATTAGCATAAAACTGCGAAAAATGCGGATCCTGCGCAAGCAAGTCGCTTTTCCCAATCAACACTAGTGTTGCATATAACATTAACCTTCTTACTACGGAAAGCAATAGTTTCATTATTTGTTTAACTTTTAATCAACATTATCCACATATCTTACTTGTTTTATGGCTTATTATGGTTAAGTTTTACTCAATGAATACATTTAGTTTTTTGATATGAGTACATAATTAATTTCTTTTGTTATCGTTATAGTTCCGCGTTATTGCAATTTTCAAGTATAAATAATTTGTAAACTTTTATGCAATTTTTATTGTTCTCAAAAAGATTTTTTTTTACAATCCTTTTAATTTCGGCACTTTCGCCCGATAATTTAAAGGCAGCAACTTTAATTTTTAAGCGTACAATAGATTGGCAGGAATCTACAAACATAACAAGAAAAGGGGTAACTTTTCCTCATTTTGTTACTTTTTTCTCAGCCAATCACTATGAAAAGGACAGTTGGCTTCCTATTTGGGGAGAAACCTTTCGCTTAAATTTAACCGCTAAAGATGTTAGTGTAAGGGTACGTAACATTCAGTTTGGTAAATGGCAAAATAATGCACCTGTGCAAGGTGCACAATTACTGAAGGGACAAAACAATTTTAACCAACAATTTTTTACAGGGTTTGAACAAGGTAATACCGTTGTGGCATTTACTTTTTTACCGATACAATATGTTAATGGTGAAAATAATGGGTTGCCGGTATTATCATTTGAGGTTGAAATTAACTATACCCCTGAATTAAACTTGCTTAAACAACTGGGTAAAAAGAGCTTCACTACAAAGTCGGTGCTTAGCGAAGGGGTTTGGTATAAATTGGCGGTAACAAAAACGGGATTCCATAAGCTTGATAGGAACTTTTTTGAATCTAATGGAATAAACACTGCCGGCATTGATCCCAGAACAATCAAAATATATGGAAATGGCCCGGGAATTTTGCCTCAAAGAAATGCCTCACCAAGAATTGACGATTTGAAAGAAAATGCCATTATAGTGGAGGGAGAATCTGATGGGGTGTTTAATGCGGGCGACTATGTTATCATGTACGGAAAATCACAGTTTGATGTATGGGAACCTAATGGAAATTACTTGGAACGGCAAAAGAATATTTATGCAGACACGACTTACTATTTCCTTACCTTTGGCAATCAGCCGGGAAAGCGCATTGTTAAGCAATCGTCCATGCCAATCGGAAATAGTATCGCAACATCTCACATGTTTTGTTACTACCATGAGTTGGATATGCTAAACGTTGGAAAAACAGGACGTAACTTTGTTGGAGAGTCTTTTGAAAGGGTACCACAACAGAATTTTACAGTATTTATTGACGGATTAATTCCTACGGAACAGATAAGATTAAGGTCGGCAACTGCCGCTAAAAGTAACATTAGCACCGCTGTTTTTGATGTTTCAGTTAACGGCAATAACCTGCTTCAACATGTAATCGGAACAATTGGCACTGGTTATGAAGACCCCTATTACCTTATTAGTGGTCCTCTCACAACCAATTTTCAATCGACTGTCCCTCAAATAAATATTGGGTATAAATATAACCAACCCCCCGGAGGTGCCATCGGTTGGCTTGATTTTTTTGAGTTGAATGCCAAAGCTAGTCTTACTTGGAGTGGTTCACAGGTGCTATATAGGTTTTTGCCAAATGCAGCCAATGGTCCGGTTGAGTACCGCATCAGCAATGCCCTTAGCTCTTCAAGAATTTTTAATGTAAGCAACCCAACGGAGGTTGAGGAGCTAATGGTTGCCGTTGACGGCTCAGGTATAGCCCGATGTGCTCAAAATGCCCAGCAATACAGTGAGCTTGCAGGAATTAGCAACAGTACTTCATACTGGGTACCTGCTATGGTCGGTAAATTACAAAATCAAAATTTGCATGGTTTAAGCCAAGTAAAAGGATTGTACATTACCCCAGATGTTTTTTATGATGAAGCAGTGAGGTTAGCGGCTTTTCACAAACAAAACGGAATAAATATTCATGTTGTTCGGTTAAACGAAATTTATAATGAGTTTTCATGTGGCGCACAAGATATTAGCGGCATTCGGGATTTTATCAGGATGTTTTATTTGCGAAATGCATCTTCTACTGATACCATAAAGTATGTTACATTTTTTGGCAGGGCTTCATATGATTATAAGTATAGGGTATCTTCCAACAGTAATTTTGTGCCAACTTTCCAAAGTCCGGCATCTGAGTCTCCTTTAAACTCTTATTGTAGCGATGATTATTTTGGTTTATTGGATGAAAATGAGGGAACCTGGGGAAGCAGTAATGAATTGTCAAGGGAGTTTCTTGATATTGGTATTGGCCGCTTACCAATTTCAAGTGCGGCAGAAGCAACTGCAGCTGTAAACAAAATCATAGCTTACAAGCAACCAGATAAGATGGCGGATTGGCGCAATAAAATTGCGTTTGTGGCAGATGATGGAGATATTAATATCCATCAGATTGATGCTGATGTAATGGCAAATAATATTATAACAAGGTTTAAAAATTACAATGTAAAAAAGATTTGGATAGATGCTTACCGAGAAGAGGTGGTAGCAGGTGGGCAACGTTATCCTGCTGCACAAAAAGCAATTAACGAGGCGGTGCAAAAAGGAAGTTTTATTATTAATTATACCGGCCATGGCGGTGAGTTGGGTTGGGCTGAGGAAAGAATCCTAACCATTGAAGACATTAATGGGTGGAATAATGCTGATAGGTTACCTTTATTTGTAACAGCAACTTGCGAGTTTAGCCGCTTTGATGATCCGGCCAGAATATCAGCGGGTGAGTTAACATTTTTAAATACCCAGGGAGGTACCATAGGGCTATTAACTACAACCCGTTTGGTAAGTGCATTTTCCAATACCCAACTAAACACCAAGTTTTATGATAGGGTAGGATTGGGTAATCAATCTAAAAGCAACCCAATCCCTTTAGGTGAAATCATCAGGCTCACAAAAAACGATTATTTGTCAGATGGCGCGGATAGGGATAATGTAAAGAATTTTACGCTATTAGGCGATGCTGTTCTTGTATTGGCGTATCCTCAATATAATGTGAGCACAACCAGTATAAACAATAAAGCAATTAATGAAATTACCGATACCTTAAAGGCGTTATCAAAAGTAACGGTTACAGGAGCGGTTACCGATATTAATAATCAAGTAATCACAAGCTTTAATGGTACGGTTTTTCCAACGGTTTATGATAAGCCTACGGCTTACAAGACATTAGGTAATGGAGGGGAAAAACCGATGGACTTTTCCATGCAGAACAATATCATTTACAACGGCCAGGCTTCAGTTACCAATGGGTTATTTTCATTCACATTTATTGTTCCCAAAGATATTTCTTATCAGGTTGGCAAAGGTAAAATATCCTATTACGCCCACAATTCGGTTAATGATGCCAATGGACACAACGAGAATTTTGTAGTTGGAGGCACTTCTGATTCTGCTCTTGATGACAAAAAGGGGCCTGAAATCAGGTTGTTTATGGAAGACGAGAAGTTTGTTTTTGGTGGGTTAACAGATGAAAATCCGTTATTTATCGGGAAGTTATTTGATGAAAATGGAATCAATACCATAGGCAGAGGCATTGGTCGAGAATTGATGTTAATTGTTGACGGGAATAACGCAAAAGCAATTCCTGTTAATGATTATTACAAGGGCAGAAAAGACAGTTATCAGGAAGGGGAGGTGCTTTATCAACTAAAAAATATTGAACAGGGTAAACATACCATCACTTTAAGAGGCTGGGATACCTACAATAATTCCAATGAAGCAACAACTGAGTTTGTAGTTGCCAAAGATGAAAAGATGGCTCTTGAACATGTGTTAAACTATCCTAATCCATTTACAACCAGTACTGTATTTCATTTTGACCACAACAAAGCCGGGTCGCGTTTAAGTGTAATGATTCAGATTTATACGGTTAGTGGAAAGTTGGCAAAAACATTAAGTACTGAGCTAACAGCGGCAACCTCACATTTTTCGGAGTTAAAATGGGATGGTTTGGATGATTTTGGAGACAAACTCGCTAAAGGTGTTTATGTGTATAAGGTAAAGGTAAAAAGCGAGGATGGCAAGCAATCTGAAGCATTTCAAAAGTTGGTTATTTTAAATTAATAGGTGAATCGATAGAAAGCACTATTTTTGACAAGTTTATAAAAACAGATGAATAATAAAATAAATATAGCCATAATATGTTTGGCGGCATTGAGCAGTAAGTTTGCAATAGCACAAGTAAGTACTAGCGAGTTAGATGGAAGACAAAATACTATAACAACGGCAGTGCCTTTTTTAATGATTACCCCGAATGCGCGGTCGGGGTCAATGGGAGATGTTGGAGTTGCTTTACCAAACGACCCCAATGCTATTCACTGGAATGCAGCTAAGATGGTGTTTAATGAAAAGCAGGGCACTGTTTCCCTGTCATATAATCCTTGGTTAAGGAGTTTAGTGCCCGATGTATCATTGTCCTACTTATCTATAATGGGTAAGGTAAACGATAGGGCTTCTTTTGGCGGTTCATTAAGGTATTTTTCATTAGGTGAAATTCAATTTACCGATCAGTTTGGTGCTTCTAACGGTAAGGCTACACCCAGCGAATGGGCTGCCGATTTGGCCTACTCGCAAAAGCTTTCGGATAATTTTAGTTTAGGGGTGGCGTTTCGTTTTATTTACTCTAACTTGGCTGGTGGAGCGCAATTTACCCAAAGTAATATTAAGGCTGGTACAGCCTATGCAGGCGATATTACTGCCTACTATAAAAATAAAACTAAAGTTGATAAGTATAAGGTGAATTATGGCATTGGTGGGGCTATTACCAATATTGGGTCGAAAATAACTTACACCACTGATATAAACCGGAACTTTATTCCTGTTAACTTTCGTTTAGGAGGTTATGGTGAAGTGGAAATTGATAAATACAATACCATTGCTTTAGCACTTGATTTTAATAAGCTATTGGTGCCTACTCCACCTGTTTTTAAAACAGATTCTGCCGGAAATATTCTTTACGATAGAAGCACTGGAGAAGCAATTATTTTAGCCGGTTCAAAAAGTAATGTGCCGCTTTTGCAAGGAATGGCCCAATCTTTTGGTGATGCACCGGGGGGCTTTAAAGAAGAGATGCGCGAAATCAATATTTCTGCCGGATTGGAGTATTGGTACGATAAACAATTTGCTATTAGGGGCGGCTATTTTCACGAGCATCAAACCAAAGGAAACAGAAAGTATGCAACATTCGGTATTGGGTTAAGGTATAATGTATTTACCATAGATGCAGCCTACCTTGTTTCGTTTGGCCAACGCAATCCGCTTGATAATACCATCAGGTTTACATTGGGGCTTGATTTTGATGCATTAAAATCGGGAAGCAATGAAAAGGAACAGCCCAACGGAATATTTGAAGCTCCAAAAGATAATTAAACGGATAGATGAGGATAGGTTTTGGTTTTGATGTACATCAATTATCAGTTGAGCGGGAACTTTGGCTAGGTGGAATTAAGATACCTGCGGAAAAAGGTGCTTTAGGACATAGCGATGCGGATGTGTTGTTGCATGCCATTTGTGATGCCTTGCTCGGTGCACTGGCTTTAGGAGATATTGGCAAACATTTTCCGGATACCGACCAATCTTTTAAAGGAATTGACAGCAAAATATTGTTGGCAAGGGTAGTTACTTTAATTGATAGTAAAGGATATAAAATTGGTAATATTGATAGCAGCTTATGCATTGAGAAACCAAAAGTGATGCCATATGCCGAACAAATGAGGGCATGTATAGCCGGTATTTGCAATATCAGTGCTGATGATGTTTCCATTAAAGCAACAACGAATGAAAAAATGGGTTTTATCGGCAGGCAAGAAGGAGTAACAGCTTATGCAGTAGCATTGCTTGTAAAAAAGTAAGCTAGGGAATGTAAGCAGTTAGTGTTTCCAATTTCATTCCCCTGGAACCTTTTAGGAAAAATGCCTTGTTTTGAGGTTGGTGCGCTTTAAGGTATTCGATAGCATCTGGTGTTGTTACAAATTTTTTAAACGATGTGGCATCTGTGCGGTTAAATTCTTCTCCAACCAACCAAACGGTTTCAAAGGCTAAGGTTTTACATAAATCAACCATACGTTGATGCTCTTGCCCAGCGAATGTCCCCATTTCAAACATGTCTCCAAGCACAATTACTTTATCAGTATGGTTAAATTGGGCAAAATTACGTAAGGCTGCCTCCATACTGCTTGGGTTGGCATTATAGGCATCCATAAAAATGATGTTGGCCGGATGTTGTATCCATTGCGACCTGTTATTACTTGGCACATAGCTTGAGATGCCTGTAGCGATTTTGTCTAGGCTTAAGTTAAAGTGTAAACCAATGGCAACTGCAGCCATGATATTGTCAAAATTGTAATCGCCCGATAGCACTGACTGCATAGGGTGTCCATTAAATTCAAAGGCCAATTGTGGTTGCAAGGAATGCGCAATTGCAACAACATTTGCTTGGGTTGTTCTTACTCCGGTATTGCCGGCATAAGTTGTTACGTTGGTGAGGCGTGATGCCATTCTCATCAGCCATTCATCATGAGCATTTACAAATGCCACACCATTGTTTTTTAGTAAGTAGTAGTATAATTCACTGTTGCTTTTAGCCACCCCTTCAATATCGCCAAAACCTTCTAAATGATCCATGCCATTATTGGTTACCAGTCCATGGCTAGGTTCTGCTATTTCGCATAATAAAGCATTTTCGCCAATATGGTTTGCCCCCATTTCAATAATAGCTATTTCATGGGTTTGGTTTAATTGAAGTAGGGTGAGCGGTAAGCCAATATGGTTGTTAAAGTTGCCTGGAGTGGCCAAAACATGGTAACCGGTTTTTAACACGGAATAGATAAGCTCTTTTGTGGTGGTTTTACCATTACTGCCTACAATGGCTATTACCGGAATATTTAATTGCCTACGATGGTGATTGGCCAGTTTTTGGAGCGTTTCTAATACATCGTTTACTTGAATTAATCGTTCATTTGTTTGGGTTGGCGGTTCGTCAATAATGCTGTATGCCGCGCCAAGCTTTAGTGCCTCAAGAGCAAAGCTGTTTCCGTTAAAGGTGGGCCCTTTTAAAGCAAAGAATAGACAACCGGGTTGTATTTTTCTGGTATCGGTGCAAACCACGGGGTTTTCTTGATACAATTTATACAATGTTAATATGGACATGCTAACGTTTTTTAAGTTTTTTTAAGTTTTTTTTTGGCTAAATTCACAAAAAAATTATAACGATTATGAAAAAAAACTTTACAACAATATTAATAGCTTGCGTACTTGCAAACTTTATTAATGCACAACAGATAAAGTTTTATCAGTCAAATACGCTAAAAGTAGTAAAACCCAACACCAATGATACCCTATTGAATGCTTTTGCCGGAGGGTTAAATACTCCTCTGTTCAGCAATGCAGACTGGAACAACGATGGAAAAAAGGATTTGTTTATATTTGATAAGGAGGCCAATAGGATAGTAACCTATTTGTTTAAAAACGGCAGAATGGTTCATGCTCCGGAGTATGAAAACGCATTTAAGATGTATTTAAAAGGGTGGGCGTTTTTAAGCGATTATAATGAAGATGCTCGCCCCGATTTATACACCGCTTCTTTTACTCATAATCAGGTAACGCCAACACCGTTGGTTTCGGTTGGGGCAATACAATTGTTTAGAAATACTGTTGACGAGGGTAATAGGCCTGCATTTGTTCAGTATAACAATGTGCTGCTAGATACCGGATTTTTTTATGGTCCTCCGTTTAATGAAAAGTTTGATCCGGCACAATTGATAGCCGTTGGTGGTGCGGTTCTTGGTTTAAGTGATGTTGATGGTGACGGTGACGATGATATTGTTTCAAATGGAGGAGTAAATACCACATTCCATTATTACGAAAATTTTAAAAAGAATAAATATAATATTCCAATAAAAAAGGATAGTGCAGTTTTTATTTATAGAGATGGATGTTGGGGTTTTATGGATTATGATTTTAGAATGCATAGTTTTAATATCGGTACCTCAAGAAATTCTTTTTCAGATTGTTCTGCCAATATGTGGGGAAAACGTAAGCATGTAGATCAAAGCGTTTGCTTAATTGATTTAAATGGAGATGGTGTAAAGGAGATAATTTTTGGTGACTCTGAGTTTAAGAGTTTAATTTCAACCATTAATGGAAGGTTACAAAATTCCATACAGGCAGATTCTATGATTTCGGTTGATACTTTATGTTTAAGTAAGGATGGCATCAATAGAAGAAACTTTATTGAGTATCCTGCTGCTTATTATGTTGATGTAACCGGAGATGGTAAAAGTGAATTGTTGGTTTCTACGGCTAAGTATGCAGCCAGTAAAACGGTAAACAACATTTGGTCGTTTGATGCAACCAGGGTAAACGGTAAACTTGAGTTTACAGAGCGGGTTGGGAGTAATTTTTTATATGACGACATGATTGATTTGGGTTCGCGTTCAGTGCCGGCATTTGCAGATGTTGATCAAGATGGTGACCAGGATTTAGTTGTTGCCACAAGCGGCAATTTAGAGGAGATGGGGAATAATAAGGACAGGCTTTATCTCTATAAAAATATCGGTAGTGCATCAAGGCCGGTTTATCAGCTGGCAGATAGTAATTTTGCGGATTTACTTAGTTTTACCGCAGGATTTAGAAGTGCTCACCCAACTTTTGGAGATTTAAATAACGATGGGAAACCTGATTTGATGATAGGGGAAAGTAACGGCAACATTGCTTATTTCGAAAATACCACACAAGGCGATAAAGTAAGTTTTAATCTGATAAACAGAAATGGTTTCAATATTCTTACCGGTAACTCTGTTACCCCGCAGTTGGTAGATTTGGATAAAGATGGGCTGTTGGATATTGTATGTGGAAAAACTGACGGGTTTGTACAGTTTTATAAAAACACCGGAAGCAAGAGCTCTCCTCAATTTTCGGATACACCAACCATTGATAGTTTAGGAGGGATAGATGCACGTGAGGTATTTACTGCTATTGGAAGAACACCTCAAATAGAAATTAATGGATACTCTGCACCACATGTAGTTGATGTTGACGGTGATGGGGTTTATGAAATGATTTTAGGTTCTAATACCGGCAGGATTTATGTTTATACTGACGTAAATGCCAACTCCGGTGCTATTTTTAGGTTGTTGGATTCTCCTTTTGTTGATGTTGGAAAGGCAGATAAGGCTTACAATAAAAGATTTGGCAACAGAACTACAATAGCTTCAGGATTTTTGGATGGAGATACACTTGCTGATTTAATGATTGGTAACATTTCAGGAGGTCTTATCTTTTTGGGAAGTAAACCTAATTTGGTTAGTGGAATTCAACATATTTATAACGACCCACAAGCACTTTCGTTGTTTCCTAATCCGGCCAACAATGAGGTACGGTTATTACTAAACAGAACAACTCAGCATCCGGTAACCTACCAAGTGGTTGATTTATTGGGTAAGGTTGTTGCCTCGGGAACAATGAGCCAATATGACGTTGAAAAAACAATTACTACTGATGGTATAAACAATGGTTTATATATCGTACATGTTAGGACTAAGGAGTGGCAATCGGCTCAGCGATTGATTATTCAAAAACAATAGTTATTTATTGGCTTGGTCTCTTTTGGCTTTAAGTGCCTTTAAATCCTTTGCATTTAATCCGCACTTATCAATGCTGGTTTCATCCCAATAAACCAATTGTCCGTTTGTTGATGTAACGATTTTAGTGCAGTATTTCTCGTCTTTGCTATAAAAATATACCAAGGCATTTTGGTTTTGCAAAATGGCTTTGTAAATGTCGTCAATGTCCATTTCTTCTACCTCTCCACCCCAAAGGGTGGCAGCATCTTCTTTGCCTTTTAAATCAAGTGTACGCAAGGGCACATAAAGCGGTAAATCAAGCAAACTGGCATCCAGTGGGGCTTGTGCAATGATACTGCTGTTGCTCATGCCTTTGTCTCCTTCAGACTCAATTGCGGTGGTGAAATAGTTATTGAGCATTTGTACGGCTCTGGTTAGTTCGGGTCTCCAATCGGTGGTGTCTATAACACTGGAGCAATAACCTGCAGCAATTAAATCTTGAGTCATGGCCTTTTTCTTAAATTTACCTCCCCCTGTAACTATTAAAGCATTGATGTCGGACTCGCAGCTGCCTAATTTGGCCTTTATTTTAGCCCCTTTCCCTTTGCTAAAATGCAAGTAGCTGTATTCTGGTTTGTTGTAAGGTTTAATAGCCGTATCTTGTACAAATAAATAACCGGCATTAAAGGTCCAGTATTTTTCAACCGCCTCTATTATTGAGGCGTTATAAGCACTATCTGCCATAAGTACCACTACCAAACGTGTATCTTTAAATTGTTCAATATCTTCTTTCTTCTTTTTAAACCCTATTTGGGCGAAAGCAACAGAAGCAGCTAACGAGCAACAGCAGATAAGCAGTATTTTTTTCATGACAATAGTTGTTTAAACGTAAACTCAAATTAACAAAAAAAGCAGCTCAATTCTGAACTGCTTTTTAAAATTGCAATATTTGGTGGTTTTAATTCAGGTTTTCAAGCCCATACATTACTCCGTAATTCGATAATTGTTCCCGAAGTTGTTTTTTAGCCACAAAGATGCGCGTTTTAACTGTTCCGATAGGAATTTGAAGTATTTCAGCAATTTCGTGGTACTTAAAACCTTTTGTATTCATGGTAAATGGTTTGCGTAGGTTTTGTGGCAACGCAACAATTGCTGATTCTAAATCCCTCATCATAAAGTTTTTTTCTGCATCATTTTTAACTGTATGCGATAGGGAGTCAAGATAGAAGTCGTTATCACTTTGGTCAATAAACGTATTGCGTTTAACCATACGCCTGTAGTTATTAATAAAAGTGTTTTTCATTATGGTAAACAACCATGCTCTTAAATTAGTGCTATCTTCAAATTTAGCCCTGTATTTAATAGCCTTCAAATAGGTATCTTGCAATAAGTCTTGTGCATCTTCTAAATTATGGGTTAAACTTAATGCATAACTTTTAAGTGAACTTCTCTCACTTATAATTCTGGTGTTAAACTCTATTGCTGTCATAATATATTTTGTTTAATGTTTTATTCAAAATGTTCAACAAATATATGCTTTGTTTAACTTATACACAAAAAGATTAAACAAAAAAGGTGTTAAAATAGTTATTATGATATATTTAATTGATTATCAATTATTTAAAATAAATTTATATTTTATTGTTTAAAGTTCTAAACCATCA
>RDYC01000021.1 GCA_004293295.1 Bacteroidota bacterium | reverse complement strand
CTTACGGCTCTACCCTTTCAAAAGATGGTTTCCCGCATTTGCATTTCGACTTTATGCTTTCCAATCCACCTTATGGCAAAACTTGGAAAATTGATGAGGATGCTATTGTAGCTGACAGAGGGAAAAAGGGAAGTCAAAATATTAAAGACACCCGTTTCCAAATTGGCTTGCCTTCTATATCAGACGGACAGTTGTTGTTCCTGATGAATATGGTGAGCAAGATGAAACACAATACTGAACTGGGCAGCCGCATTGCTACCGTTCACAATGGCTCGGCTTTGTTTACTGGTGATGCAGGTGGTGGCGAAAGCGAAATACGCAAATACATTATTGAAAACGATTGGCTGGAATGTATCATTGCTTTGCCTAAAAACATTTTTTACAACACAGGCATACCTACTTATATCTGGATTGTAAGCAACAAAAAAGACCGGAAACGCAAGGGCAAAGTGCAGTTGATTAATGCAATGGAATTGTATGAAAAACTCCGTAAGAATTTAGGGCAAAAGAATTGCGAAATGAAACCTGCCCACATTGATACCATTACCAATTTGTATATGGACTTTGTGGAAAGCGATATTTCTAAAATTTACCCCAATGAATATTTTGGCTATAACAAAATAACGGTTGAAAGACCTTTACGCCTGTCTGCACAGTTTACACCCGAAGCTATTGCCTCCTTGCGGTTTGACAAAAGCATAGCCGAAGAAATGGAATGGGCTTACACCCATTTTGGCGATGATTTGTATAAAAACATCAAAAAATACAAAGACAAAATTGAAGCCCATCTGAGCAAGAACGAAGTAAAACTAAAACCTGCCGACAAAACAAAACTGTTGAGTGCTGAGCATTGGAAAAGCCAATTGACATTAATGCAAACGGCTCAAAAGATTGCCGATAAATTAGGTAACAAACAATTTGACGACTACAACACCTTTGTGCCTTTGCTCAACAAAAGCATTAAAGAATTAAAGTTAAATATTGATGTTAAAGGAGTAAAAAGTATTACAGATGCCATCACTTGGAAAAACGAAGATGCTGAAAGAGTAATTAAGAAAGCCGCCCGTTCGACAAGCTCAGGGCAAGAAATAATTGAATATGAAGCAGACAGCGATTTGCGTGACACCGAAAATGTGCCGCTTGACCAAGACATACACAAATACTTTGAACAGGAAGTATTGCAACACATACCTGATGCTTGGATTGACGAAAGTAAAACCGTGAAAGGTTATGAAATTTCGTTTACCCGCTATTTCTATAACTATGTGCCGCCACGTAGCATTGAAGAAATTACAGCAGAGATTTTCCAATTGGAAAAAGAAACCGAAGGTATCTTAAACGAAATTGTGAACGACTAATGGCAACTTTACAACCTTATCAAAAATATTATCCAGTTGCTTACGACTATGCAAAGCAATTGCCTGATGGCTGGCAACTATTGCCAAATATTGCCATTTTTCAGGAACGCATTGAACGGGGACATAATAGTGAGGAATTACTTTCGGTAACTATTGGAAAAGGTGTTATTAAGCAAACAGGTGAAATCAAAAAAGACAGCAGTAACGAAGATAAAAGCAAATACAAACTCATTAAAGTTGGCGATATTGCTTACAACAAAATGAGAATGTGGCAAGGTGCTTTGGGTTACAGCGATTATCAGGGAATTTCAAGCCCTGCTTATGTAATTCTGAAACCAAAAATGAAAATTAACCCACGTTATTTTCATTATATGTTTCGCACTTCATTTTATACCAATTACAGTAAGCGTTTTTCTTATGGAATTGTGGACGACCAATTGAGTTTAC
>RDYC01000020.1 GCA_004293295.1 Bacteroidota bacterium | reverse complement strand
ACCCAGGTAATATTGCCGCCTACTCCGGGCATGCGATTAAATTTACCATAACTCTGCCAACCGTTAATAATCCAAGGTTCAATTTTGAGGTGCTTAGTGGGGTGTATTTGTATGCGTAAACCATTAAAAAACCACGGGGTGTTATCTGATGTAAAAGATGCTTGGTACTCCCAGTTTTCAGCTTGATAGAAGGAGTTTAAACCAATGTACGACATAAATAGTCCGGCATCAATATTTATTCCATACCATTTGTTCAGGTGATACCCTGCGTAAGCCTCGCTTAAATAGCGGTACACATTGGCAAGTTGATATTGGCCGCGATAAGGACTGAAATCATTACGAGGAATTACCTGTGAGCGTGTTCCAAACTGGGTCATTACCCTTGCCCGAGCATTGTTGTAGCTAAAATCGCCACCCAAATGCAGGGCCGATAGTTGCACCTCATTGTTACGAGCTAATGCCGTTGATCCAACCACTGTGTTATCGTTGGGTTTATTAAACGAGTAGGTGTAGTTAATGTCCATTAAAATGCTTGGGGTAAAATACTTCAAGTCTTTCCAAATTTGCGTTGTTCTCCTGTCGCTTCCATTTTGCCAGGTTTGGTCTAAACCTTCAAATGGTTCACCAAGTTGTTGCTTTTTGGTTAACGTATCGTCAGGCAACTGGTTAACACTTATACCTACTGATGGGGTGCTGGAATAGTATGATTGGTGAGTGGCAAAAGCTAATGATGGTAAACCGCAAAGGATAATGGTTAGTAAGGAAATTGTTTTCATGTTATGGCTGTTTTAATTGTAAAATACGGTTGATTTTATAGAGGTGATAGTAGTTGTCGAAAGCAATCAAGTCTGCATCCGTTTTAAAGTACAGGTCAATCTGTTCATGCAAGTGCGCATCCAAGGGGAACGCTTTTTTTAAGTTAAACTTGGTGAGCGGGTAAATGGCTGAATCAGCACTGTTGCTAAAAAAGTACTGCGATGTAACCAGGTTTTCTTTGGCATTTCTGATGGTTGTAATACTATACAACAACAAGGTTTCACGGGGATTTAATACCTGATAAATGTTGTTGTGGTAAAACCGATAACTTATTCCTTCATCATCTTGATAACCAAAAACAGAATCCTGATGAATCCTAAAGGTTGAATCGCCCATATGAATGGTTAAAATGCCGCGGTTAAATAGGCCGTTAAATTTAAGTTGGTAAGGATGGTGTTGGGCTTGAGTAAACGAAACGATACCCTTGTTAAAATCGGCAGCGGATAAATAAATGCCTTTTTGTTGCGCTATAGCTACGTTAGTTAAGCCAATCAGTAAGGGTATTACAAGCCTCCAAGTATTCAATTTGCTCATTAATAAATTGCTGATGCAAAGGTGGTGCGAATACTATTTGTAGGATATAAAAGAATAGGGGTTTTGTATAAAAAAAATATAAAGAAGGTTTTACACGAAGCGATAACCAACGCCACTTTCAGTAAAGAGGTGTTGGGGTTTATTGGGATTGGTTTCTATTTTTTTGCGCAGTGTGCCAACAAATACCCGCAAGTACTGTGTTTCGGTTTGGGCGCCAAGGCCCCAAATTTCTTTTAAGATGTATTGGTGGGTTAATACCCTTCCCTCGTTTTTGGCAAACAATACCAGCAAATTGTATTCGGTAGCAGTAAGCTTAAGTAATTCTTTGTTTTTTGTTACCGTTCTGGCGGTAATGTCAATTTCAAGGTCGCCACACACCAACTTGTAATCCATATTGGTGGGCTGGTTTCTGCGTATGGCTGAGCGAATACGTGCCAGCAATTCTGCACTTCTGAA
>RDYC01000202.1 GCA_004293295.1 Bacteroidota bacterium | reverse complement strand
CACCAATCCATATAAGTAAGGTACAATTGCCCCGCCTACAATAGCGGTACATAAAATACCACTTCCTTCGTCAGTGTGTTTTCCTAGTCCATCAACCGCCAAGGTAAATATGGTAGCAAACATTAATGAGTTCATTAACCCAATCAATAAAATACTCCACATGGCTAACGACCCTGACGTTAATATGCTAATGATAAGTAGCACCACCGCCATAAGTGCGTTAAAAGCCAATACTTTTCCCGGGTTAAACTTTTGAAGGATATAACTGCCAATAAATCGGCCAACCATTGCGCCACCCCAATAATAACTTACAAATGGTCCGGCATTTTCTGCTGTCATACCCATAATATCAGGATGTTGCAAATAACTTACGATATGACTGCCAATGGCTACTTCTGCTCCCACATAACAAAATATGCCAACAGCTCCTAAAACCAAGTGTCGGTAAGCCCAAGCATTTTTATGGGCAGTTTGTTCCGAACCGCTGTTTTCTTCCGTGCGTGATATAGCAGGAAGCTTTAATATAAACAATACCAATGCAATCATTACCAACGTTGCTCCGATAAATAAGTAAGGCGTTTGCACGGCACTTACATCAATAGCGGTTGAAGCAGTAATCTCTTTGGGTAAATTGGCTAAAATAAGCATACTGCCAAAGTAAGGGGCAATTGTGGTTCCAACCGAATTGAATGCCTGGGTTAGCGTTAGCCTGGCAGAAGATGTTTCTGGTTTACCTAATGCAGCAACATAAGGGTTACCTGCAACTTGAAGTAATGTGATACCCGAAGCCAGTACAAAAAGAGCAGCCAAAAATAACCCATACACTTTTGTTGAAGCAGCCGGATAAAACAAAAAACATCCCAAAGCGGCAATCACAAATCCTAAAATCATGGCACTTTTATAGCCCACCTTCTGGATGATCATTCCTGATGGGATAGACATCACAAAGTAAGCCCCGAAAAAGCATAAGTTAATAAAATTGGCTTGGGCATAGTTGAGTTGAAAAATGGCTTTTAAGTATGGAATTAATATATCGTTTAAGCAGGTAATAAAACCCATCATAAAAAACAATAACATTAACGAATACAGCGCAACACCATAAGTTGTGCCGGAATTTTGGTTACCGCTTGCGGATTGATTGCCAGAAATGTTTACAGCCATGTTAAAATTTATTAATAGGTGTACAAAATACACTATTATTGTAATATAACAAGTATGCTATGAAAAAAATGCTGATATGTGCCATATTATTGGTTGGTTGCAATTTATACGCCCAGCAACCTAAGGGAGTGTATTATGAAATTTTTGTTCGTTCGTTTAACGATGCCAATGGCGATGGCATTGGCGATATACCGGGGATTACCCAAAAGCTTGATTACTTAAAAGGATTGGGTATTTCTGGATTGTGGTTAACTCCTATACACCCTAGTCCAACGTACCATAAATATGATGTGATAAATTATAAAGCCATTGATCCGGAATATGGAACACTGGCCGATTATAAAACATTGGTGCAAGAGGCACATAAAAGAGGAATGAAGATTCTGCTTGATTTGGTGGTGAATCACACCAGCAGCGAGCACCCTTGGTTTGCTGCAAGTACAAGAAACGAAGCACCATTCGAAAATTACTATGTGTGGAAGTTTGATACTACTAAACAAAAAGAATGGTATAGTAATCCGAAGAACCCACAAGAAAAGTACTATGCTTTTTTTTGGGAGCGTATGCCTGATTTGAATTTTGACCTGCCGGAAGTGAGAAAAGAGATTATTGAAGTGGGAAAGTTTTGGTTAACCGAGGTGGGCATAGATGGTTATCGTTTGGATGCGGCACAGCATGTTTATGATGCGGATGATGTGGTGAAAAATAATGAATGGTGGACACAATTCAGGGCAGAATTACGTCAGGTAAAACCGGATGTTTTTTTGATAGGTGAGGTGTGGAATAGGGACAGCGTTGTGGCCTCTTATTTAAAAAGTAGTTTGGATGCCTGTTTTAATTTTGATTTATCGCGGGCGATTACTGATGCCATAACAGAAGGCAGTGCTTCAGGTTTCGTAGAAAAACTTGCACGTATCCATCAATTGTATGCCAGTTACAATCCGCAATTTGTAGATGCTACATTTGTAAGTAACCACGATCAGGACCGCTACCGGAGCACATTTAATGGGGATGAGGCTAAAACCAAACAAGCATTTATGTTATTAATGACATTGCCGGGGTTGCCTTTTTTATATTATGGGGAAGAAATAGGCATGTTGGGTAAATTTCCGGATGAATACCGCAGGGAACCCTTTTTATGGACGGAAATAAACAGCACAAACACAAGTTGGGAACAGCCCCGTTATAGCAATGCACAAACGGTAGCACCACTTTCTTTGCAACAACAACAGGCCAACTCATTTTATCAGTTCTATAAAGCTGCTATTGCCTTAAGGAATAATAACCCGATTTTGGCGCAAGGTAAATTGGCTCTTACAAAATTAGTAGAAGCCGATAAACGTTTAATTGCTTTTGAATTGGTTGATGGCAAAAAAAGGGTATTGATATTGCATAATGTAAGTAACGAACCCTTATTGCTAAAAGTGGGTAAGTACAAGTCGGTACTGTTTGGCAATGGTTTTAATGCGGGCAAATCAGTTAATCTGTCGGGCCATGGCAGTGTGGTACTGGTATTATAGGTTATTTAATATAGCAGTGGTTCAAGTACTACCACATCTTGAAAATTTAAACTATCTTCTTTAGCTGTGCCCTTCCACCAGCCTTGATTCATGAAGGTTATCTTTAATTGTGCTTCATTAACCATGTGCAGCAATGCCTCTTGCTTAAATGCAATATTGGCATCTTTTACTTTGTCATCATGCAAATAATGGGTGTCGTATTCGTAATCAAACTGCATCACATGAGGCTTACCTTTAATTTGTGCTAAAGTGTTTTCGTTCATTATAAAAAAAGTGGCCAAACATTTTCCTTCAGGTTTAAGTACCCGTTTGATTTCTTTCAAGTAATGCTGCACTTCTGCATATTGCATGTGGGTAAAAACCGATGTTAACACCACCGCATCGAAACTGTTATTAGGATAAGGAAATACAAATGATTGCGCCTGTTGTTCGGTACTCAGGTTGTATAAATCGTTGCGCAGTGGGGTGTAGGTAAACGTAAAGTTGGGATACTTGTTGCTGATGTTTTTCTTACACCAGTTAACGCCATCTTGCACCACATCAAAACCTTCATACCTTCCCTGGTTTGTTAAATAGGCTGTTAAAGGAACCGCTAAACGGCCAATGCCACAACCCACATCCAATATAGCCCCATCAGGTTTAAGCCCGGAGTATTGCACACATAAATCCATCAACATTTTTCCTGATTTTATAAAATCGCCCGATCCGGTAAATATCATCCCACGAGGCGGAGTCATGGGTGGTTTGTTACCCGTAAGTTGTTCCAGTACATCAACAGGTAAATAAAACAAACGCCTTGCCACACGTCTCATGCTAGGCGATAAACTAAAGTATATTTTACGGGCAAACATCGTGTTGCAATATAAAAGAAATCTGATGATGTTGTAGGCTGCATAAATGCGGCTAAGGCTAAGGGGTATCGGCAGGATTTTTATGGAGCAAGGTGGAATAAGGGGCTTCCCGATACGGCCTCGCTAGCTCACGTTGTTCGCAGCGTGTCACTATCGGGACAGGCTTCTCGCCCCCATAAATAATTGCATAAAAAAAATCCTCCCGATAGCTATCGGGAGGATTTTTTAAGTAAGGGTGGAATATGGGGCTCGAACCCACGACCTCCTGAACCACAATCAGGCGCTCTAACCAACTGAGCTAAAACCACCGTTTTAGGGATGCGAAGGTAAAAATATTTTTTATTAATGCCAATTGATTTTCTATTTAACTAAGAAAAAAGCAAGGATTCTACTTTGTTCCAGTCTAAAACATTCCAAAATGCTGCCACATAATCAGCCCTTTTGTTCTGGTACTTTAAATAATAAGCATGTTCCCAAACATCTAAGGCAATAACGGGCTTTCCTTTTATTAATGCAATGTCCATCAGTGGATTATCTTGGTTAGGGGTAGCGGTAATTTGCAGCTTTCCATTGGCTTTAATCAGCCAGGCCCAACCGGAGCCAAATTGCCCCATAGCAGCTTTTTCAAATTGTTTTTTAAACTCATCCATACTGCCAAAATCTTTGCTAATGGCGTCAGTCACTTTTTGTGAAGGATTGGTTTTTGTTTTTAGTAATTCCCAAAAAAAGCTGTGGTTCCAATGTCCTCCACCATGGTTGCGTATTGCTGCACGCAAAGGTTCAGGCACTTGGTTAATGTGGGCTATCAGGTGGTCAAGTTTATGCCCTTTAAGCGAATTATCAGTTGCAATGGCTTCGTTCAGTTTGGTAACATATGCTTGGTGGTGTTTCGTATAATGAATTTCCATTGTTTTGGCATCAATATATGGCTCAAGGGCGTTGTAGGCGTAACCCAGTTTGGGTAATGTATATGCCAATGCTTCAGGTTGCTGTTGTATTTTGTTTACTGCTGCTTGCAATAAGGGATGATGCACCAATGCGCCAGCGGTAAGCACAGCACTGGTTTTAAGGAAGTTTTTTCGGGTAGCTTTCATGTAAGTAAATTTAATTCGAAGCTACACTTAACAACGGAATTACAAAAGTAAAATATTGCAAATGTTGCCGAAAAAAATGGTGTGCATAGCCAGTGTAATAATAATTTTGTTTAAGTACCTGTTAAAGTAGTTATTTGAAACATAATCGGCAATAGGCAGTGGCTTTTATTTGGAACAAATTAAATAAGTTCAATAGTTTACAAATTTTTCAATTCCTTAGGTTTGGGACTTTTTTCCTTATTTCCATACTGTTGGCCAAAATTGCAGTACTTTATCAACATGAGTATGGGTTGCGTTTAATCAGCCAATACGAAAACCTGATGTTGGTGAGTTCCAGCTTAACTTTTTTTTGGGTAGCATCTATTTGTAACACCCTCATCCCTTATTACAATAATTCGGATGAAGAAACCAAAAAGAAAGTGTTATTCAATACCTTCTTTTTGTTGCTGGTGTTTTCAGCGGCTGCTGCCATTGTGGTATCGTTTATGGGGTACATCGAAGGTAAAAATGCCAATCTTTTTCAAATGTTCGGATTGGTAGTGCTCCTCAATACGCCAACCTACATTACCGATTATATTTTTTACCTGAATGGCAAATACAAATCATTAATTATTTGGGGTATCGTTACTTTTTTTGCGCAACTCGTTTTGCTTTGCCTTCCATTGTATTTTAAACAATCCCTTAACCTAGCTATCAATTTGTTGTTGGTGTTGGCATTAATTAAGTTTAATTACACCATCATTTTATTGATGAAGTATGCCACCATTACTGTTCAAACCAGTATTACGGCTGATTTTATGAAAAAGGTAATGCCTATTATGTTCTCTATTTTGTTAGCCGGAAGTATGGAATATATTAACAGCTACATCATTGAGTTTAATTTTACCGAGGAAGAGTTTGCCATGTTTAGGTATGGGGCACGGGAACTACCTATTTTCTTAATCTTGGCCAATTCGTTAAGCAGTGTGTATAGTGGCGAAATAGCCAAACTCAATCAGGATGGTAACTTAAATGAAGGGCTGGCTAAGTTGAGGAAATCGTCTCAAAAGCTTATGAGGTGGCTGTTTCCTTCCACCATCATACTCATGTTTTTAAGCCCGTTTCTGTTTAAATATGCCTACAACGATCAGTTGTTGGAAGGGTATAAAATTTTTAACATTTACTTATTATTAATCATCAGCCGGATGATTTATCCGCAAACGGTGATTATGGGCATTATGAAGAACCGTATTTTTTATTTAATATCTTCTAATTACTTGGTAATTCATTGCTTGCTGTCGTTTTGGTTTATTTACCTATTTGGCATGAAAGGCATTGCTTATGCTACGGTTATTTCTTATTTAATTGAAAAAATCATGCTGGCTATTTATTGTAAAATGCAAGGCATTGATTTTAAAAAGTTCACCCCTTGGCTTGAGCACCTGGTTTATTCTATCTTAACAGTTGTGGCTTACTACATCACCACCATCATTCAATTTCCTATATCCTAGTACCAATATGCTAAATGAATTGCTTGTTTCTGTATAAAGGCTTTTCGTTTACCACATTATTTAACTTATCTTCGCGGCATGTGGCATAATAATGTACTTGAAACCATTGGTAACACACCTTTGGTTAAAATGAATAAAATAGTTAAAGATTTACCGTGTACGGTTCTGGCAAAAATAGAAACCACTAACCCGGGCAATTCCATTAAAGATAGGATGGCATTAAAAATGATTGAAGATGCCGAAAAATCAGGAAAACTTAAACCGGGTTATACCATTATTGAAGGCACCAGTGGCAACACCGGAATGGGGTTGGCTATTGCCGCTGTAATTAAAGGCTATCGTTGTGTATTTACCACTACCGATAAGCAAAGCAAGGAAAAGGTAGATGCTCTAAAGGCATTTGGTGCTGAGGTAATTGTTTGCCCCACGGATGTTGATCCGGAAGATCCCCGTTCATATTATTCCGTTTCGTCAAGGTTGGTTAATGAAATACCCAACTCGTGGAAACCAAACCAGTATGATAATTTAAGCAACACCCAAGCGCATTATGAACAAACAGGCCCTGAAATATGGGAGCAAACCGAAGGGAAAGTTACCCATTTGGTAGTAGGTGTTGGCACCGGAGGAACCATTTGTGGAACCGGCAAATACTTAAAGGAGAAAAATCCGAACATTAAGGTTTTGGGCATAGATACTTATGGCTCAGTATTTAAAAAATACAAAGAGACCGGCATTTTTGATAAGAATGAAATTTATCCCTACATCACAGAAGGTATAGGTGAGGATTTTTTACCGGCAAACGTTGATTTTAATGTAATTGACCATTTTGAAAAAGTAACAGATAAGGAAGCAGCCATTATGACGAGGCGCATTCCGCGTGAAGAGGGCATATTTGTAGGAAACTCTGCGGGCAGTGCTTTGGCCGGTTTGATGCAGATGAGGGATATGTTTAAAAAGGATGATGTGGTAGTGGTTATTTTTCACGACCACGGAACCCGTTATCTGGGAAAAATGTTTAACGATGACTGGATGCGTGATAGGGGGTTCTTAATTAATGACCAACCTAAAGCCATTGATTTAATTGAAGGACACAAACACCTTAAATTGGTAACTGCTGCTATTACAGATAATATTGGCGAAGTGGTAAGCCGCATGAGAAAATACGACATCTCACAAATTCCTGTGGTTGACAACAGTGGCAACTTTGTTGGGTCGTTAAATGACGCCCATTTGTATAGCACACTAATTGAACATCCCGAGCTTAAAGGGCAAGAGTTAAGTGCAGTTATTCAGCCGCCATTCCCTTTTGTGCATCCTGACGCAAGTATTGAAGAGGTATCAAAATTGATTACCAAAGACAATAATGCTGTGTTAATGAAAACCTTGTTGGGCGATATTCATATTATTACCAAACAAGATGTGATTGACGCATTGGCCTAATTACCATGAATAATGAACATCCGATATATCCAGTTTCGCTTACGATTAGAATTGATTGGAGCGAACTGGATATGTTTAAGCACGTAAACAACGTATCGTATTTTAAATACATTCAAGCAAGTAGGGTAAATTATTGGGAACAGGTTGGATTGGCTGATATGCACCAACAACTGGCAATAGCTCCGGTTTTGTTAAGTACGCAATGCCGTTTTATTAAACCATTATTTTATCCGGGAAGTTTAACCATTAAGGCCAGTATTGATTACTTAAAAAACAGCAGTTTTGGAATCAAGCACCAATTGTTTAATGCCAATAATGAACTTGCCGCAGAGGCCGCAGATGTGGTGGTATTGCTTGATGAAGCCACCGGCAGTAAAGTAAACATTCCGGCTACTATCAGAACAAAGGTGATGCAACTGGAAGGTCTTGTTTAAAGGGCGCTACAAATTTGTATACGCTAAAATAGCCGATAAAACCGCATACTCCGCTTTGGTAAGTTTGCTGCTGTATTCTTTGCGCACCAGCTTTTCTTCCGGCTCTTTAAAAAATAAAATCAAGGGAATAAACAACTCACG
Source organism: Bacteroidota bacterium (assembly GCA_004293295.1). Lineage (GTDB taxonomy): Bacteria > Bacteroidota > Bacteroidia > UKL13-3 > UKL13-3 > UBA6183. The sequence goes on along the minus strand of RDYC01000202.1, from coordinate 6,638 downwards.
AATTTCCAATTCATCAGGCAATCGCTTGGCTACTTCAACAATGCTGTTAATGTGCTCTTCAATTAAATCTTGATTGGCAATCAATTCTTCATAAATGCGGTGTTCATCCTGAAATTCGTCTTCGTCAACCAACAAAAACTCATACAAAAAATCTTCCACATGAATAGGGGCATTGGTATCAATAGCTTCCGTAATGTAAAGTAGAATATTTAATAACTCGGTGCCTCGCTCAAGTGTTTTGTCCTCAATGTCCTGCCATTCTTTCGTGTCAAAATAATCCTCATCATCATTGTTCATTTCCAAATGATGAGCCATCATTAAATCGAAAGCATACTCTTGCACATGCGCATGTGAGGGATGTTTAGCAAAGTGAGAGTCGAAGTTTTTAGCTTTAAACAAAAAGTCTTCGTTGCTTTCAAAAACAGTAACAATTGCAGCAGCCAATTCTGCGTTTGGAGCAAAATTATTAATTAAGGCATCTACCGCTTTTATTGCGCTCATGGTATTAAAATTTATGTAATTTATTTTTGGTAAAAGTAGCCGTTACCTTTCCGGTAAGTTGTTTCTGGTAAGCTGGAGAGTTACGGCTTTTAGAAAAATTTGTTTTGTCATTCAGCACCCAGTTTTGTTTAGGGTCGAAACAACAAAACTCAGCTTGTTGTCCGGGTGCAATAGTAATTTGTGGTTGTTTTAATACCTGGCGTGGTCCCCAGGTGAGGGCTTTGGCAATTTGTGCCATGCTCACATTTTTAGGTGCATGGGTAAGGAGCAAGCTCAACGCTGTTTGCAACATGGTAATGCCATAAGCCGCATATTCAAACTCCACTTGTTTGTTTTCAATATCCTCGGGTTGGTGGTCAGTAACAATGGCATTTATAGTTCCATCAGCAACTCCTTCCCATAGTGCCTTTTGGTCGTCTTTGCCACGCAGAGGTGGGTTTAATTTGTAATGGCTGTCAAAATCCATCACGGCTTCGTCAGTATAAATCAGGTTAGCCACAGCCACATCACAAGTTATTTGTAGCAATTGCTTTTTCGCTTTACGAATGAGGTCAACACTGCCTTTGCTGCTGATGTGAGAGAAGTGTAAGGGTGCTTTGGTATAGCGGGCCAATTCAATATCTCTTGCTATCATCAACTCCTCGGCCATAGCCGGAATTCCCTTAAGCCCTAAATTAACGCTCACATTGCCCTCATGCATGCGTCCGCCTGCACTCAAGTTGTTGTCGTTTGCGTGAGATAAAATCAATCCGTTAAATAATTTCGTGTATAGCAAGCTGCGCATCATTAAGCCACTATCCATAATGCCTTTGTTGCCATCAGTAAACGCTACGGCACCTGCTTGGTATAAATCAAACAGTTCATTCATTTCAATGCCCTCTCTGTTTTTAGTAATGGCAGCATAAGGTAAAATATGCACGGGCAAAGATGCTGAACGGTTGAGGATAAATTCAACTGATGCTTTACTTTGGATTACGGGTTGGGTATCAGGTAGCGCGGTAATGTGCGTAAACCCTCCGGCTAATGCAGCCAACGAGGCACTTTCCAGTGTTTCTTTGTGCTCAAATCCCGGTTCACGCAAAAAGGTCCTCATATCCATTAACCCCGGAAAAACAATGGCACCATTTGCATCGAATGTTTTGGTTGATGATTGTGGGGTGTTTTTTTTACCTGAAAGTTTAATGTTTTCAATCAAGCCATTTGCAATAAGAATATCGCATTTTTTTTCATGCCAAACTGATTGCAGGTCGCAGATTAGCGCATTTGTAATGAGAAGCTTCATTAAAAAGCAAATATAGTTTTTTTGGCAATTTAATACAGTGTTTTATTCTGTAGGTATTTGTTTACGATAAGATAATGGTAAAATTAATTTTCATAGAACTCAATTGGCAGGTTATCAGGGTCTGATGAAAAGAAAAAGCGTTTGCCTGTGAACTCATCTTGCCTAATGGGCTCAACAGGGATTTGGTATTGCTCAAGCCGTTGCCTGATTGGCTCCAATTGAGCCACAGAAAATGCCAAATGCCGCAATCCGGTTGCTTCAGGATTACTTACCCTAGAAGGTGGGTTAGGGAAGGAGAATAACTCTAAAATGTATTGGTTGTTTAAACCCAAGTCCAGTTTGTATGATTGACGTTCAGCGCGGTAAGTTTCGGCAATAATGGTTAAGCCGAGAATGTGGGTATAAAAATGCTTAGAGCGTTGGTAGTCGCTGCAAATAATGGCTATATGATGAATGCCGGCTAACAAGTTATTTTAGTTTAAGCAACAAAATTTCGACCAATATAAAAAATAATGCCGCCATGATAAACCAGCGCCATAAGTTTTTACCACTCAATTCGGCTGTTATTTGTGCTCCCAATACCTCTGCTTTATTGCTGTTAATAGCCACATGTTTCAATTGTTGGGTTAATTTTTCCAAATCAGTATTGGATAAAAACTGCAACTTGCTTTCGTTACGGTTGTTGTTTAAAGCGATGGTTATCAGTTTACGTCCTGATTTCTGTTCAGCAACATCATACCACCCTTCATTGGTTAATCCTTCGGCTTCAAAAATTAAGTCACCATTTTTTGAGTACAATTCGGTAATGTATTCTTGTTTATTGTTGGTTAACTTAATCAATTTGTCTGTACGTTCATTTAAATTATTTAAGGTAATTTGTTTGGTTTGGTTAATCACATGGTACAATGGCACCTCTCTTTTTTTGCCCATGCTCATGTTAATCATAAGCGGCACAAACAAGCTATGTAAAGGAAGGCTGCTGTAGTCTTCCAGCAAAGGCACGGCAAGTAATGCAATACTTCCTTTTTCTACTTCTGCTTGCCAAAGCAGTACATCGTCATTATTTAATAAAATAACGGCTTTTCCCTTGGTGGAGCTTTGCTTAATTAATGGAAAATATTTTTTTATCGAAGGCAGTTCTGTGTTAACTTTAATTGATTTAAATACTCCGTTAAACAAATGGTGCTTTGTATTAATGTTTGAGATGCTTCTGCTTTGGCTAATCATGTTGCCGAATGTTGGTAAACCATTTTGCAGGCAGTACGGATTAACATCTGTTGGTTTGTTGCGGTTCGGAATGATAAAAAGCTGCCCACCTCGTTGCAAAAACTTGGCCAACTGTGTTTGTAAACCGGTGCTGATTTGCGGAGGTTCATTCAATATAACCAACTGAAAAGTTTCCAGTTGTTGGTAATTGATGTTTCCATAGGTGTTTTGAACCAATTGGTATTGTTTATCGTTGGTAAAAATGGCTTCAATATATGGGTTAGGCGCATCTGTTATTAACAATATAGTATTGGCAGAAGCAGGTTTTAAAGTAAAAAACAGTTTGTCATCAAACGTTATCGGATAATCGGTTATGCTTGCTTCTCCTTTAATCCAGGTAGTATCAGTTATCTTAACATCAATAGATTGTGTTACACTTTCGTTAGCAGCCAAGTTCAAATTGAGCAATCCTTTTTGCACCTGATTTAGTTTCAGGTTCAATACAATACCTTCAACACCTTCATTGCCATGATTAGTAACTGTAATGTGGAAAGTAACCACTTGGTTTTGTGCAATAACCGGAGCAGTGGTGTATACGGAATCAACGCTAATGTTTTGCGATGCAATTGGGGGAACCGGCACAAAATTAAAACGTACAGCTGTGTCCTTTAAAATTTCGTCAATTTTAAATTGCGATTGTTGAAAGTCAGAAATAAAATAACACGTCCTATTGCTGCTGCTCTCTAAATCGAACCCCGCTTTTTGCCGCGAAACAATGGTTTTAATGCCTGCCGAAGCGGCAACAGGAGCTATGGCATCAATACGCGAAAGGGCATCTGATTTGGAAACAAAACGTTGTTCGGCTCCGCTTAAGGTGTTGGTTAATAGCTGAAAGCTGGCATTATTGGGATAGGCATTTACAATGGCACGAGCCTTATTTTTTGCAACTTCAATTAATGGGCCGTCACTCCCACTTGCATTCATGCTAAAGCTGTTATCAATAAACAAACTAACATGTTGCTGCCCCGATTTTTTACTTTGTTCTCCAATAGGTATAAAGGGCTGCGCAAACGCTAATACCAAACAACTTACTGCCAATATCCGGCAAAGCAGAATAAGCCAATCTTTTAACTTTTGTTTCGATTTATTTTGCTCGGTAAGTTGTTTTAAAAAGCGAATATCGCTGAATACGATTTTTTTATACCGCCTAAAATGGAATAAATGGATAATTATAGGGATACTAATGGCGGCTAGTGCCCATAAAAATAACGGATAAACAAATTGCATGGGGCGTAAATATAAATAAAATTATTCTTACAAAAGCAGGTAAAGGAGTTATCTTAATTTAAGAGCAGGTTTAGTATTCATTTGTTTGGTACGCATATAATGTTGGTAAAACGTACCCTGCGCTATATTGGTATAATTACACTGGTTACTAATGGTTGATTTTTCAGCGCATTTGCAACCAATGATTTTTCCGCTTTCTTTAAAAAGTGAGCAATTATTGCAGGCCGCGCTGGTACAAGTAACATAGCTGCCTTGTTTGGGGGCATAAAATAACCGTGTTTGTATATCGTACGTTAGTTGGATGGCAACAATTTTTTTAAATTGTTGGTTGGTGCCTGTAGCAACCAAGTAATGAAACTGAGCAAATGATTGAATGCTTAATTCTTGAATGGAGGTGCCATCGTGCAACATGTTGTGAATGGCTTTTTTTAATACACCGGTATCCGCTGTTATGATTAATGTTTCATCAGTTGCTTTTCCGATTTCAATTTGTTGGGCTTGGGCTGAGGAGTACTTCCCCATAAGTATTGCTGCAATGATAAAAAAGAGTGTTCGTTGCATATCACCAAATAATTTTGTAATCCTGTTCTACTTCACCACTGTCATTACTTCGCGCATCACCAACTTTTTTTCTAAACCAGTAACGTTGCTGGCAAGCCTGAGCAAACAGGAGTAGCACCAGTAAGGTTATCATCAGCTTGGCGATGTTTTTTAAGGTAAAACGGTTCATTAAAATTAACTGATTAATGATGCCACAAAGTAGGCCGTTCCCGCTGCCAAGGCCCCAATAGCGGTTACACGCACTGCTCCTGCTAATGGAGGTTGACCGATCACTTTACTTTTAAAGTAACCAAATACAAACAAACAAATAATAGTAATCCCACAGCTAACAGCCAATCCGTCTTGGGCGGTATTGGCAAAAAAGTACGAAGTTAATGGCACAATACCTCCTATGATGTAAGCGATACCTATTGCCAAAGCACTTTTGCGCGCCTGATTAATGTCCGGCTTTTCAAGTCCAAGTTCAAAACGCATCATAAAATTCACCCATTTGTCTTTATCCTTAGTCAACTCGTCAACCAATAAGGTTGTAGATTGTTTACTCAATCCATATTCTTCAAAAACGTCTTTTACTTCTTGTTTTTCTTTCTCAGGAAATAGCTCAACTTCTTCATATTCTCTTTTTAACTCTGCATCATAGTGTTCAACCTCTGTTTTACCTGCCAAATACCCACCTAACCCCATGGCAATACTACCGGCTGCAATCTCGGCCAAGCCGGCTGTAATAATAATACCTGTGTCTTGTACAGCCCCGGTTAAACCTGCTGCTAAGGCAAAAGGAACGGTTAACCCATCACTCATCCCGATAACAATGTCTCTAACCAATTGGCTTCCGGTAAAATGTTGTTCCTGATGGTGATGGTGCATAGTAGGAGGGAATTACTTTTTTTTCAGGTCAATATAAACATATACCGGCAAATGGTCGCTATAACCACCCATATATTTATCGCCAACAAATGTGCGTAAAGGCGCACCCTGGTATTTTCCGCTTGTTTCCAGCATCCAACTTTCTTTAAACACATCAGCTGAACTTTTTTGGTAACAGAATGAGCCGGTGCAATTGGTAATGCTGCTGCTAAGTATAATTTGGTCTAAAGTACTAAAATGGTTTTTGTAGTAATGAGAGCCAATATTGTTTTGTTTCATTTCGTACATGGCGTTAAATAAATTGCCATTGTTCAAGTCATACTCATTGGCTTTTGCCCTAAGCACGGTGTCCATGCTTTTGTTGGTTGGTTCATCATTAAAGTCGCCCATAATCACAATATTTTCAAGCACATTGAGGCGGTACAAGCTATCACAGATGTTGCGCAAAACAGTAGCTGCTGCAATTCGTTTGGGTTCACTGGCCAATTCGCCCCCTATGCGTGAGGGAAAATGATTAACCAGTACTACAAGTTGTGCCTTGCTTTTAGTTTCTAATTTAACAAGCAGAATATCCCTGGTTTTGGCATCAGGATTATCAGGAAATACAACGGGAATTGATTGCTGTGCAATCACTTTAAACAAGGATGTTTTAAAGAGTAGGGCATTGTCAATACTGCGTTCGTCAGGCCCTTCGATATGTATAAACTGATACTTGCTTTTTTTTAAGTTTTTAGAGAGGGTTAAATCCTTTAGCACGCTTTTATTTTCCACCTCACAAACGCCTAAAATATCAGGGGCGTTATTCTCATTCATGGCTGCAATCACTTTCGACATGTGATCAATTTTTTCGAAATAGCGTGTGGTATTCCACCCCTTTTTGGCATCGGGGAGAAATTCGTTGTCGTTTTTTAATGGATCGTCAATGGTATCGAAT
>RDYC01000201.1 GCA_004293295.1 Bacteroidota bacterium | reverse complement strand
TGGTAAATAAAACCTGTACCTGTTTTTAGAATTTAACCATATTTGTAATAAAAAACGATAATGAAAACCGCATTGGTAGCAGGCGCAACAGGTGCCATAGGAAAAGCCTTATTATTTCAGCTTATTGAAGATAAACAATACCTTAAAGTAATTGCGCTCAGCAGAAAACCACTTACCATAAAACACCATAAACTTACTAATCTTATAGTTGATTTTAGCAGATTGGATAATTTGGTTGGGCAGTTAGCCGCTGATGATGTGTATTGCTGCTTAGGTACTACCATTAAACAAGCCGGAAGTGAAGAGGCTTTCCGCGAGGTTGATCATAAGTATGTGGTGAATGTGGCGAATGCTTGCAAACAACAAGGAGCAGCGCAATTTTTGTTGGTGACCGCAATGGGCGCTAATGCAGAATCAGCTATATTTTATAATAGGGTAAAAGGTGAAACCGAACGTGATGTTTTTGCTATTGGATATGATACCTGTGTGGTGGTAAGGCCAAGTTTATTAATTGCATCACGTTTGGAGTTTAGGTTAGGCGAAGCCATTGCTCAACGCATCATGAAGGTAACACGCCTCTTGTTTTCAGGCCCGTTAAAAAAATATAGGGCAATTGAAGTGGAACGTGTTGCTCAAGCTATGATTAAAGCGGCTCATTCATCGCTAAAGGGTAATCATATCTTATTAAACGATAAGTTGTTTGATAAGTAAGAGTAATAATTATTCTTTCTGCATATCAAACTCTTGTAGAATGCCTTTTTGCTTTTCCCAAGTGCCGGTTTTTTTATTGAATTTATAAAAGTCATAACTGCCATCAGGCACATACGTTTCAGGGTGTCCGTAGTCCTGAGGGCGCTGTGGGGCAACATTTTCATGCACCAGCATTTGTTTAGCGGGCTCAAACCGAAGTACCATGCTGGCTTTATTATTAAACTCAAATACCAATCGTTTAATCGGCTTTTTATAACGCTCATCTTTTAAGTCAAATAGCGGAGCTCCAAACATGGGGGTATTGTTTTCAAAGTATAAGGTTTCTGCAAGTTTTCTATTGCTCATCATGGTGTTTCCATCCCAACCCAGTAATATGTAGTAGGTTTTTTTCTTGTAAGTAACAGATTCAATTTTATAATAAAGTGCACCAAACCAGTGTTCATTCGTAACAGTAGTATCTAGTATGTTTTTAATTAAGTCTGATTTATCAATGAGTGGATAATATGGCCTTAGGTTGGTAGTGTCTTTAATGGTATTCAAGTAGTCAGGATTCATTTGTATTACCCCATAGTTGCGGTAGGTTTCGTTGTTTAAGGCTAGGTTCCATGTAATTACCCTAAAATGGTCGTCAGGAGAGTTGAGTACTGAAATATTTTTGATGGTATCAAAAGGATAAAAGTAGGAATTTTGAATACGCAGTGCCCGGATAAACGTTTTCACAAAATGGAATGCTGAAGTTAACCGTTCTTTTTCATCTAACGACACAATCATTGTTTTACCCAAGCCTTCCAAACGAATTTCAATGTCATTTAAACTGTCTAGGCTCAAAGAATCTATTCGTTTAATGTAATCGTGTTGGCTTTGGGCACTAACACTAGTTAATTTACAGGTAATGGTGAATAGGATAAGAAAACTTACTATAACTTTCATAAAGTTTATTTAGTTAACAAATATAACAACACCTTGCGGTAAATTATTGCACCAATAACCCACAAAATAAAACGGCTGCTTCCGATAGAAAGCAGCCGTTTTAGCCATATGATGAAAGAATTAAACTTTTTTTATTACGATAGCGGAAGCTCCACCACCACCATTACAAATACCAGTTACACCAATACTTCCTCCCTCGTTGTGCAAAATGCTGGTTAACGTACCTAAAATCCGTGAACCGCTGCTACCTAAGGCATGTCCTAAAGCAATTGCTCCGCCATAAACATTTACCTTTTTGCTATCAATGTTTAAAATTTTATTATTAATAATACCTACAACAGCGAATGCCTCATTTAATTCAAAGTAATCCACATCATGTAGGTTAATTCCTGCCATGGCAAGTGCTTTTGGTATGGCAAGTGCCGGTGAAGTAGTAAACCATTCAGGGGCTTGAGCGGCATCTGCAAATCCAATGATTTGGGCAAGGGGCTTCACCCCAAGTTCTTTTACTTTTTCACCACTCATTAATACAAAAGCGCTTGCACCATCACTTAGTGGTGATGCATTAGCAGCTGTAATGGTACCATTTTTGTCAAAAACCGGTTTCAAGGTCTTCATTTTTTCGAAATTTACCTTGGTATACTGTTCATCTTCAGTTAGTATGATGGGGTCTTTGCCACGCACCGGAATTTCAATCGGAACGATTTCATTTGCAAAAGCTTTTTTAGCAAATGCAGCTTGTGCACGTACATAACTTTCAGTAGCAAATGCGTCTTGTTCTTCGCGGCTGATGTTATTTTCTTTGGCACATAATTCTCCGGCATTTCCCATGTGGAAATCATTGTACACATCCCACAAGCCATCTTTTACCAAGCCATCAGTTATTTGTCCATGTCCTAACCGATACCCGTTGCGTCCCTTATCTAAATAATAAGGAACATTGCTCATGCTTTCCATACCTCCTGCAATTACCACATCATTATTGCCCAGCATGATGCTTTGTGCAGCTAGCATCACTGCTTTACTGCCACTGGCACAAACTTTATTAATGGTAGTTGAAGGAACCGTGTTGGGAATGCCTGCAAAAATCATTGCTTGTGTGGCCGGTGCTTGTCCAAGTCCGGCACTCATTACGTTGCCCATAAATACCTCATTTACCATTTCAGGGGCGATGTTTGCTTTTTGCAAAGCACCTTTTATGGCATGAGCGCCTAATTGGGTGGCGGTAAATCCGGCCAAAGCACCACCAAAAGTTCCAACCGGTGTGCGGGCTACTGCTACTAGAAATACTTCTTTCATTATTGTTATTTGTTTAATAAAAATACCTTGGAATAATCATTGTTCAGGTATTTACAAAAATTACGCGGGCAAATGTATGAATTTTGAACATTTAGCCATGTAAATTTTAATCATACTATAATTTAACGTTATTCGTGGGGTATGAATATCAATAGGGCATTTATCTATGGTGATTTGTTGTTTGAAACTATTTACGTGAAAAACAATGTTATACGGTTTGCAGAGCAGCACTTTAATCGGTTAACAACCAGTGCGAGAATAATTGGATTTGATTTGCCTGCCAACTGGAGTTTAACCAATTTTACTGAACTTATTCGCGAGCATTTTACCACGGGTGATCACCGCATTAGGTTTGTGATGCACCGCAATGGCACCGGATTTTATTATCCGCAAAGCAATCACGTAAAATGTGTGGTAGATGTGTTACCCCTTCCGGCTGCCCACCAACAAATCGGTCGGATCGAGGTGTACGATCAACAATACAAATCCTGTTGCAGTTTGTCAAATCTTAAAAGCGGTAATGCGCTTATTTATGTGCTGGCTTCTGTGTTTGCCCAGCAACGCAGTGCAGATGATGCCTTGATTTTAAATCAATACGGAAATATTTGTGAGGCAAGCAGTAGCAATATTTTTGTAGTAAAAAACAAAGTGGTGTATACACCTCCTCTAGCAGAAGGTCCTGTGGCAGGAGTAACCAGAGAAGTGGTTATGTCCAAGTTAAAACAACAAAACATACTTGTTGAAGAAACTCCTTTATCCGTGGAACAATTGCTTTCGGCTGATGAGTGTTTCTTAACCAATAGTATTCAGGGAGTTGTAGGTGTGGATAGGTTCAGAAGTACCAGTTTCTCCCATCATTTTACCGATGAAATCAGGCAAATGATTTATGCACAGTAGCGAATTGTTTAAGATAATATCGTTTGCCATATCAAATCTTCCCTTATTTTCGCTTTTTTAACACATGCTTATGAAGAAAATACTATTTACAGCAGTGCTTTTTGCTTTGGGTGCGGTGCTCACCTCACATACTTTAAATAAAAAGGAAGAAGGCATGTTCCCTTTATCTGAATTAAAAAATGTGGATGTGCAAAAAGCGGGGTTAAAAATAACGCCTCAGGCTTTATATAACCCCGATGGCACAAGTTTAATTGATGCCATTGTTCGTGTAGGAGGTTGCACCGGTTCTTTTTTAAGTAATGAAGGCTTAATAGTAACCAACCATCATTGTGCGTTTAGTTTCGTGCAAGCCATCAGTGATGTTCAGCATGATTACATTAAAAAAGGATTTTTGGCGCAAACCCGCGAGCAAGAAGTTCCTGCAAAGGGATTGGTTTGTAAAATCACAGCTTCATACAGTGATGTATCAGCCGAAGTGTTAAGCAATACCTACTCGCTGGATGCGGTTAATCGCTTGCGGGTAATTACTGAAAACATTAAACGTATTACCAAACGCGAGAATGATTTGAATAAGGATTTGCAGTGTGAAATTTCTGAAATGTTTACCGGAAAAACCTATGTGTTGTTCAGGTATAAATTGCTAAAAGACGTTCGTTTGGTGTATGTGCCTCCTGTTAGTATTGGAAGTTATGGCGGTGAGTTGGATAATTGGGTATGGCCAAGGCATAGCGGAGACTTCGCTTTTTTAAGGGCTTATGTTGCCCCTGATGGTTCAGTAGCAGAATACAATACCCAAAACGTACCGTATAAGCCGGTAAAGTTTTTAAATGTAAATCCTAAGGGTGTAAACGAAAATGACTTTGTGTTTATTCTTGGTTATCCGGGTCGCACATTCAGAAATCAGCCTGCTGGTTTTTATGAATATCATGAAAAATACTTGTTGAGTTATATCAGCAACCTATATGATTGGCAAATTAATTACATGGAGGAACTGGGCAAAAAGGACTATGCTTTGCAAATAAAATATGCTGCCAAAATTAAAAGTTTAGCCAACACCACGAAAAATTTTAAAGGTAAACTGCAAGGATTTCAACGTGCGGGTTTAAGTGCAAAAAAACGTGAGGAAGAAAAAATGTTGCAGCAGTTTATTGATGGGAATGAAGAAATGAAGATGCGGTATGGGAAACTTATTCCGCGTATTAATGAGTTATACAGCAACCTAAACACCGTTGCACAGCGCAACTTGTGGCTTGATCAGATTTATACGGTGTCACCATTAACATTGGCCTCAGCAACCTCAGCACGTTATAAGCGCACGTTTAATTTATTAAGAAACCGCGAAGAGCGAAAAGCGTTTATCGAATCTGAAAGGCCAAACATGAAAAAAACATTTGCCAAGTCGTTAGGCATGTACGATGATAACCTGCATAAAGCAGCATTGGTGAAAATGTTAAGTGATGCGGCATCCTTTAAAGGTGCCAACGAATTGGCTTCGGTGAAGAAGCTTTTAAACGGAAAAACGTCTATACAAGAAATTACTGCATTGGTGGATGAATTGTATGCAAAATCATCGTTAAAGGATGCCGCTAAAGTTAATGCCCTGCTCGATGGAGATGTAGCCAAGCTGCTAAAAGCTAACGACCCTTTAGTGGTTTTTGCCGGTGAGCTTAATGAAGAAATGGCAACTTACGATGAAGAGGACCAGAAACGCGATGGGGAATTAAACCAGTTGATGGCCAATTTGTTGGAGGTTAAACAACAGTGGAAAAATGCTCGGTTTATACCTGATGCAAATGCTACGTTGCGTTTTACCTATGGTTATGTAAAAGGGTACACCCCCAATGATGGTATTTACGCTAAGCCATTTACTACCTTAAAGGGAGTGGTAGAAAAAAGTGATACCTTGGAGTATCAATTGTTGGACGAAATAAAGGCATTATATGCGGCCAATGATTTAGGAGAGTATGCCCACCCGGCATTGGGAGATTTACCGGTTAATATTTTATATAACTTGGATACAACAGGAGGCAATAGTGGAAGTCCGGTTATGGATGCAAATGGTAATTTAATAGCCATTAATTTTGACCGTGCATTTACAGCCACCATTAATGACTATGCCTGGAATGAAACTTATAGTAGAAGTGTGGGCGTTGACATCAGGTACGTGTTATGGGTATTGAAAAAAGTTTGATGGGGCTACAACTGCTTTGTTGCGGCATGCGTTGCATCCATAGTAGCATAGTGGGATGGATTTTAAACACAATATTAAGAGCTCAACGTAGCACCAGTACATGCAAAATAACCAACTCATTCAATTTACTGATCATGGCATGTACGTGCCTCAGGCAGACGTGTATATTGACCCCTGGAAGCCTGTTACCCGCGCACTGATAACCCATGCACATGGCGACCATGCCCGCTGGGGAATGAAACATTACCTGGCACATGAACAGAGTATTCCCATATTAAAGAGACGGCTTGGGCCGCAACAATTTGAAAGCATTGCTTACGGAAAGCCCATTCAAATTAATGGCGTGGAATTTACTTTTTTTCCTGCCGGACATGTGTTGGGTTCAGCACAAATTAGGGTTGCTTACCAAGGAGATGTTTGGGTGGCAAGTGGCGATTACAAAACAATTGATGATGGTATAAGCCCGGCATTTGAGCCGGTTAAATGCCACACGTTTATTACGGAAAGCACCTTTGGCTTGCCTGTATACAACTGGAAACCGCAGGTTGATATCATGGAACAAATTAATGCATGGTGGAGAGCGAACGCAGCAGCAGGTAAGTGTTCGGTAATGTTTGCTTATTCACTGGGTAAAGCCCAACGCATTTTACAACACCTCGATCACCATATTGGCCAAGTGTTGGTTCATGGTTCTGTACAAAATATGAATGAGGCTTATGAAGAGGCAGGAGTCCATTTGAAACCGACTAAAAAAGTCGATCAATCGTTTGATAAAAATATATTTAAAACAGCCTTGGTTATTGCTCCGCTTTCAGCAGAAGGCAGTTTGTGGATGAAAAAGTTTGAACCTTATACCACAGCTGTTGCCAGTGGTTGGATGGGTTTAAGAGGTGCTAAAAGAAGGGACAGTGCGGATATGGGTTTTGTATTAAGTGATCATGCAGACTGGCAAGGACTAAACAGCGCGGTTAAAGCCACCGGAGCGCAACGTATTTTAGTTACCCATGGGTACACGGCTATTTATGCCAAATATTTAACAGAGTTGGGTTATGATGCACAGGAAGTAGCTACGCGATTTGTTGGAGAACAACCGGAAGCAGAGAAACAAGAGGAGGGTAAGGAGGGACAGCCGTGAAAAACTTTGTGCAGCTTTTTGTTCAAATTGACCGCACCACTAAAACCAATGAAAAAGTGGATGCATTAGCGGCCTATTTTAATGAGGCATCGGATGAGGACAAACTTTGGACCATTGCCATCTTTAGCGGACGCAATCCCAAGCGTATTGTAAAAACTACCCAGCTAAAACAATGGGCTGCAGAATCGGCAGGCATTCCTTATTGGTTGTTTGAAGAGTGTTACCATATTGTGGGCGATTTATCAGAAACCATAAGCAGTATACTTCCTGATTATAGTAGTGCTAGTAGCTTAACACTTGCGCAATGGATTAAACAAATGCAATGGCATGAACAAGTAGCCGAGGAAATCAAAAAGAAATGGATAGTTGATGCCTGGAAACAGTTTACCAAAGAGGAGCGGTTTGTATTTAACAAAATTACTTCCGGTGCTTTTCGTATGGGTGTTTCTACCAAATTAATGGTAAAAGCACTCAGCAAACACACCAAGTTGCATGAAAACAAGATTGCCCATCGTTTAATGGGGAATTGGAATCCTTATACCATCACCTATCAGGAGTTGTTGTTTAATGAGGATGGTGCTGATGAGTTATCAAAACCTTACCCTTTTTATTTGGCATATGCTGTAGAAGGAGAGGTGCATGAGTTGGGAGACATCAGCAATTGGCAAGCGGAGTATAAATGGGATGGAATACGTTGCCAATTTATTCAACGCAAACAACAAACATTTATCTGGAGCAGGGGCGAAGACCTAATTACAGAAAAATTTCCTGAGTTAATGGCTATTGGAAATCAGTTAAAATACGATGCAGTAATTGATGGAGAGTTGATTGGCTATAAGGAAAATGCCGTGCTTAATTTTAACCACCTGCAAACACGCATTGGGCGGAAAAACGTTACCGCTAAAGTATTGCAAGAGGTTCCTGCGGTGATTTTTGCTTATGACTTATTGGAATTAGATGGGGTAGATATGCGCCAAAAACCATTGGTTGAACGCAGGGCCTTACTCGCCAAATTGGTGGAAGAAACCAATGTTCCCCAACTTAAATTATCACCTGTTGTAGAAGCTGATACTTGGGAACAACTTATCCAAATCAGGAGTTTGGCAAGGGAAGTAAACAGTGAAGGGTTGATGTTGAAACAACAACAAAGTATTTACGAAGTGGGTCGTAAAAAGGGGAGTTGGTACAAATGGAAATTAGACCCCATGAGTATTGATGCAGTAATGATTTATGCCATGCGAGGCAGTGGGCGCAGGGCTAACATGTACACAGATTATACCTTTGCCGTTTGGAATGATAATGGAGAGTTGGTGCCTTTTGCCAAAGCTTACAGCGGGTTAACTGATAAAGAAATGGCTGCCGTTGATGCTTGGATTAAACAACATACCATTGATAAGTTTGGCCCGGTAAGAAGCGTAACACCGGAGTTGGTTTTTGAAATAGGGTTTGAGGGAATCAATTATTCCACACGACATAAATCGGGAGTAGCATTGCGGTTTCCGCGCATATTGCGCTGGCGACAAGATAAAAAGAAAGAAGAAGCTGATACGTTAGCAACGTTAAAAACATTAATTAAATAATCATCAACAAGTTTGTTTAATGCTGCGATTCTTCCATTAAATAGGCTTTGATAAACTGGTCCAAATCGCCATCCATTACACCTTGCACATCACTGGTTTCCGTATCGGTGCGTAAATCTTTCACCAATTTATAAGGATGAAACACATAGTTGCGAATCTGTGAACCCCACTCAATTTTTTTCTTACCGGCTTCTACCACACTTTTAGCCTCATTGCGTTTGCGCAATTCCAGTTCGTATAATTGTGATTTTAGCATTTTGTAAGCCCGTTCTTTATTGGCACTTTGGCTGCGCTCCACCTGACAAACAATTACAATGCCTGTGGGTTTATGCGTAAGCTGTACTTTGGTTTCTACCTTGTTTACATTTTGCCCACCGGCCCCGCCTGAACGGGCAGTCTGCATATCAATATCTGCGGGATTTAATTGTACATCAACCTCTTCAGCCTCCGGTAACACCACCACGGTTGCTGCAGAAGTATGCACCCTGCCCTGTGTTTCTGTATCTGGAACACGTTGAACGCGATGCACACCACTTTCGTATTTTAAGGTTCCGTACACATCATCACCAGTAACTTCCACCACAATTTCCTTGTATCCTCCAGCCGTGCCTTCGGTAAAATCTATTACCTCCGTTTTCCAGCCTCTTTGCTCACAATAGCGCATATACATGCGGTAAAGGTCTCCTGCAAAAATACTTGCCTCGTCTCCTCCGGTTCCTCCTCGTATTTCAAGAACAGCATTTTTTGCATCCTCAGGGTCTTTGGGAACCAACATCATCCTAATTTCTTCTTCAAGTGGCTGAACCAGAGGAACCAACTCTTCCAATTCAAATTTGGCCATTTCACGGAGCTCTTCGTCCTTCTCATTGCTAACAATATTTTTATTATTATCAATGTTTCCGATAAGATTGCGGTATTCGTAGTATTTGTCCACTATTTTCTGCAACTCTTTATACTCCCTGTTTAGTTGCGTAAATCTTTTCATATCACTTACCACATCCGGTTGCGAAAGCATATCCTGAACCTGATCAAACCGAACTTTAAGTGTTTCTAATTTATCTAACATGTTTGTTGAATAAGCGTAAATGCCGACTTCGGCAAAGAATCAAGGTGCGAATTTCGTAAAAATTTGCAACAACGCCAACCATTCATTAGTAACTGTAAATATAAATACTGTCGGCTTTTTGTAAGTATAAGCGTTCTTTTTCAATACTCAATTTACGCAGGTTTAAGGTATCTGGTAACTCAAATGATTGTTTTTTGGGTGTTTGCCAATTATAGCGGCTTAGCTGTTGATTATCGAAATAGAACAAGTACTTGTCCAATACTTTAATGTCACTTACTCCTTTAACGGGAATGGTTTTTATATAGCTGGCAAATATGTCAAACAACAAAATGCCATTTAATGAGTCAACTACAAAAACACGGTCGTTGTTATCAAACATATAGTTTACGGCTGCATTCCCACTAATGTATTGTCTGATGTTTCCACTTTCCTGCTCCACCTCATTTGTTTTGTTTACTTTTTTCAACTGCAAATCCCCCAAATCAAATACCCAGATGTTGTTGTCGTAAGAGCGGGCAATTGCAGATGCTTGAATGATATTGGCTTTGTTTAGATTGATTTCGCCTCTAAAAGCCAAGTTATTATCTAAAAAAACAACCTTGTTTAATTCCTTGTAGAACAAGTAAATTTCCATTGGATTACTGGCATCCAATTGGGTAATATTTCCAATGTAATTGAAATTTAGTGTACTAAGTAATTTGCCATTTCTTCCGTACTTATACAATTGATTAGTTTTTGTAACCACATAAAGATTACCCAAATTGTCTGTTTCCATACACTTAACATTTAATCTTAAACCGGTAATCAGGGTAAAGTTTTGTCGAGAATCTTGCGCAACAAAGGACATGCAACAAACTACAACAAAAAGGATATAAACACGATTAAGCATGCTCATCAAACGAATGAAGGGTGAGGGATTCTCCATCAAATACGGCATAAGTAAAATACGAAATCCAATCGCCTAAGTTAACAAAAGTACTGCCTGCTGTAATTGGTTTAATCATAGGTAAATGGCGATGACCAAATATAAAAAAATCAACGTGTTGATTACGCAAAAATTGTTTGGCATAAAGCATTAGGAACTCCTTGTCATCACCGTAATAGGTTGCATTTTCTGTAAATGTATTTTTTTTGCTGTTTGCCGAAAACCAGTTTGCAATGCTAATACCAATATTAGGGTGGAAAAAAGCAAACAAACGTTGAAAGAAATAATTCCGGTAAATGCCGAGAATAAATTTAAACCAGCGCTGGTTTGGTCCCAGTCCGTCACCGTGGGCAATGTGAAATACTTTTTCGCCCAAAGTAATTGTTATTGGTTTATCATAGACCTTACAATTTAATTCTTTTTCTAAGTATCCAAACTGCCACAAATCATGATTTCCATGAAACAAGTGCAAGTTGATCCCTGAATCGCTCAGCTCAGCAAGTTTACCGAGTAAACGGGTAAATCCTTTTGGAACAACAGTTTTGAATTCAAACCAAAAATCAAAAATATCACCAACAATATAAATGTCTGTGGCATCGTGTTTAATACGATCTAACCATTTTACAATGCGTTTTTCCCGCTCCAAGCTACTAGCATAATCAGGAATTCCCAAATGAAAGTCAGAAGCAAAATAAACGCGAAGTGGATTCAAAATGAACAAATTTTATGGAGCAAAATTAACAATTATCAAGCGGTTTGGTGTTGGTCATCAATTAAAAAAACAAACACATCCTTCGGCCCATGAGCACCTATTACCAAGGTTCTTTCAATATCCGCAGTTCGGCTGGGGCCGGTTGTGAAACAGAGCATACTGGGAAGGTTGCGCCCATACCTGTTTTTGATTTGTAGCATGGCATCTTTTAATTCCATAACAACCTGAGAGGTATAAGCAACAACAATGTGAACTTGGGGGAAAATGGTTAGTTGTCGGCTGTTTTTTGTGGAGCTGATTAATATACTTCCGGTTCGTGCAACAAGACTTTCACAAGATGTTATGCCAACAAATGCTTTTTCCATTTGCTTTTTGTCGTCAATAAAAGGCACACCCGACTCTTTAAGTTGTTGTTGTAACTCCGGTTCCCAACAATGAAGCATTTTGTACTTTTTACGCTCAACCAAGGTTAGCATTTTGTCTATAAAATCAAAGCGGTTATCACAAAACACAAATTGACCATGCTCCTGGGTAAAGTTACGTGCAAAGGTTTCTAAAAGAGGTTCTTCGTTTTTGGGCTGCGCATACACATTACTGTCAAGGTCAATGTTGGTATACATCGCTTTAGCTTTAAAAATAAGGGCTTGCCGTACTTTTTTTAAGATTTTTTCCTTTGCGGTTGTTGTATTTTGCTCCATTGCCACAGCAGCAATTTAATATATTTTATAAAAATAATAGCGAAACCTTCTTTAAGGTTAAACACGCCCGGTTTTTAACAATGTTCTATTAAACTAAGCGATAACCATGTATGTTTTCAGGGATACAAACCGTTCTCTTCAGTTTTAGTGCTTTTCTGATGCCACATTTAGCCTATGCTTGGGTTTGTATTATGTTTAATAATATTTATATGTAGTTTTACTTGTTTGATAATGTAGGTAATACGATAAATATATGGACGATTGCAATCGGATATTTAGAACCCACTACCGAAAAAGGTGCTTAGTTGTTAAATACGAAAGTTGTGAGGGGTTAAAAACAAAAAGGCTGCCTTTATGGGCAGCCTTTTTAATAGCGCAATGAGAAAAAATTATAAAGAAACACGCTTAAATGAAGTAACGGTAAGACCCTTTTCGGCCTTGTCCAACATTTGTCCAACATTTAAACTGCTGTCTTTTACAAATTCCTGGTTTAACAGAGTAGATTCTTTATAGAACTTAGCCAATTTACCTTGGGCTATTTTCTCAATCATGTTTTCTGGTTTTCCTTCAGCACGAACTTGCTCTTTGGCAATTTCCAATTCCCTTTCAACAACACTGGCATCAACGCCATCCTTATCAACTGCAGTAGGATTTAGAGCCGCAACTTGCATGGCCGCATCTTTTCCGGCAATAAAATTGGTATCGTTTGGTTCATTGTTTAGCACCACCAAAACACCAAGCCTGTTGGCTGCATGGATATAAGCGACAATGTTAGTTCCTTCAACAATCTCATATTTAACAACGTCAATTTTTTCTCCAATCTTTCCAACTTGTTCAATTAATCTTTCACTAAGTGGCAAACCACCCATGTCTAACGCTTTTAACGCATCAGCAGATGCTGGTTTATGAGCCAAAGCCAAATCAGCAATGCTATGGGCAAATTTTACGAAGTCTTCATTTTTTGCAACAAAGTCTGTTTCGCAACTTAATTGTATAATTACGCCTAATTTTCTGTCGGCAGAGGTTTTGGCAATAATTGCACCTTCTTTTGCATCCCTGTCAGCACGAGCAGCACTAACTTTTGCACCTTTTTTACGAAGAAAATCAACGGCAGCATCCATATCTCCATTGGTTTCTGTGAGGGCCTTTTTACAGTCCATCATTCCAGCGCCAGTCATTTGGCGCAATTTGTTAACATCAGCAGCACTAATAGTACTCATTGTTGTATTAAATTTATTTGATGATTAAATTATGTTTAACTTGTTTTAACAAAAATCGGCCTTGTGGGCCGATTTTGATAATGATTTACGCTTCTTGAGTTTCCTCAACTTTTTCTTTATCAGCTTCTGATTCTTTTTCTTTTTTGCGTTCGCTTAATCCTTCCACAATTGCATCAGTAATTACACGAGCAATTAGTGCGATTGATTTTGCAGCATCATCATTTGCAGGAATTGGATAATCAACCACAGTTGGATCGGAGTTGGTATCAACCATTGCAAAAGTTGGGATGTTCAGCTTTTGAGCCTCAGCAATTGCAATGTGTTCGCGTTTAATGTCAACAATGAACAATGCTGCGGGCAAACGGTTAAGATCAGCTATACCCCCTAAAACACGGGCAAGTTTTTCTTTTTCACGTTCAACCATTAGGCGTTCTTTTTTGGCCATATTGGCATAAGTGCCATCTGTGGCCATTTTATCAAGCGTTTGTAGTTTCTTGATTGATTTACGAACGGTTGTGAAGTTGGTTAACATACCACCTAACCAACGTTCGGTTACGAAGGGCATGTTTACTCTTTTAGCTTCGTTCTCAATCATCTCTTTTGCTTGCTTTTTGGTAGCAACAAAAAGAACTTTACGGCCTGATTTTACGATGTTTTTGATGGCATGAGCGGCCTCTTCAAGCTTAACAGCAGTTTTGTTAAGATCAATGAGGTGGATTCCATTTTTCTCCATAAAAATGTAAGGAGCCATCTTTGGATTCCATTTGCGGGTTAAGTGACCGAAGTGCACGCCCGCTTCCAACAACTCTTGTTGTGTGATTTGTGACATATAATTTTTATTACTAAATAAAGACTAACGTTTAACGAACTGGAAGCGTTTACGAGCTTTCTTCTGTCCCGGCTTCTTACGTTCAACCATTCTAGGGTCACGAGTCATTAAGCCTTCTGCTTTTAAAGCTGGCTTAAGTTCGGCATTATGCAACACCAATGCCCTTGCAACACCAAGTTTGATAGCGTCTGCTTGTCCAGCAACTCCACCGCCAACAACATTACAGGTTACATCAAATTGACCCATAGTGTTTGTTACCTCAAACGGTTGGAAAATACTGTGTTGCAGCACAATTGTAGGGAAGTAAGTTTTTGACTCACGCCCATTTACCTCAAATTTCCCTGTTCCAGGAGTAATGTATACCCTAGCGATTGAGGTTTTTCTTCTGCCTAATGCGTTTATAACTTCCATTTCTTAGAATTTTAATTCTTTAGGTTGTTGAGCAGCGTGTGGATGCTCATTTCCTGCATATACATATAAGTTTCTGAAGATTTCACGACCAAGTTTGTTGTTCGGTAGCATACCTTCTATAGCGTGTTCTACTGCATAGGTTGGTCGTTTAACCATTATGTCCTTAGCGGTTACAAAACGCTGGCCTCCTGGGTGGCCTGAGTAAAAAACATACTCCTTATCGTTCATTTTATTGCCGGAAAAACGAATTTTATCCGCATTAATAACGATCACGTTGTCTCCACAATCAACATGTGGGGTAAAGCTTGTTTTGTGCTTACCTCTTAAAATGTTTGCCAATCTAGTGGCAAAACGACCAACTGTTTGGCCTTCAGCATCAAACACAAACCACTCTTTAGTAACAGTAGCTTTATTGGCCGATTTTGTTTTATAACTTAATGTATCCACGTCCTATGAGTTTAGTTTTAGGGGTGGCAAAAGTACGGGATGATTTTATAATTCACAACTAAATGTGCAAAAAATCGAAAAGAAAATGCTTGCAAGGGTAAAAAATTTACAAAAACCCCTGAAACCAAGGGTTGAAATAGCTATTCCGTGACAAATTTATAACCTACACCCCTAATACTTTGTATATATACCGGTTCTTTGGGGTCTTTTTCGAAATATTTTCGTAGGGCAAGAATGAAATTATCTATGGTGCGGGTATTAGGAATAACTGTATAATCCCAAACCACTTTAAGAATATGTTCACGGCTGACTACTTGGTTCTTATTCTCAATTAATAGTTTCATTAATAAAATTTCTTTTTTGGTAAGGTCCACTTTGCCTTGTACGCCATTGGCTTCATAACTTTCAAAATTAATCCAGTTTGCACCAAAATGGTAGGTATTGCTAACTTTGCTCTCCGCCAAATTTTGGATTCGACTATTTTTGTCAATAAGTTTTTGAACACGAATGAGCAGTTCTTCCAAGTCAAACGGTTTAGTCATATAGTCGTCACCGCCCTTCTTTAAACCAGTAATCCTATCCAATGCCGTGTTTTTGGCAGAAAGAAACATAACAGGAACATTGGCGTTATGTAACCGGATATTTTCGCAAACCATTAACCCATCTGTTTCTGGTAGCATGATGTCCAAAATAACAAGATCAAACTTTTCTTCTCTAAAAGTTTTAATGGCAGAATTGCCGTCCCCAACAGCGTGAACTTTGTAACCTTCCATTTCAAGATTCAGTTTAACAGCGTGTTGCAAGTGGTCCTCGTCTTCTACAAGTAATATTCTATGTGACATGTTTTGGTATTAAGATTTCAAATATACTACCACTAGGAGAGTTGTCATTAACCAAAATGGTTGCATGATGATGGTTTAATAGGTTTTTTACAATAAAAAGACCTAAACCTGTTCCTTTGGTTTTTCTTATATTTTCATCTTCTGCTCGATAAAATTTATTAAACAAGTTTTTTTTATCTTCAGGGGCAATACCTATGCCGCAATCGGCAACGGTAATTTTCACCTGATTTGTCGTGGCATTTAAAGAAACTGTAACCGGATCATTAGTGCCTGAATATTTAAATGCGTTGCTTATCAGGTTTGTAAGCACCATTTCTAGGGCAAATTTATCGCCAAGCACAAACACATTCGGTGCTATATCAAGCAACAAGCGGTTTTGCAGACTTCGTGGTAAAACAAATTTTTCGGCCACCTCAGTAGTTAATGCAGAAATATCTATTGCAGAAAAGCTCAGGCTAAAATTATGGCTATCCAATTGCGCTGCGGTAAGCAGGTTTTCAACCAAGTCGCGCAGTCGGGTTACATCACTCAACGAGTTATGGAGCATTGTTTCAACTTGTTGCTTTTCCAAATTAGGGCGCTTAAGTAATGTTTCTATATAAAGTTTTATGGAAGCTAGAGGCGTTTTTAACTCATGGGTTATCGATAACAAAAAATTACTTTGTTGTTTTTTTAAGTTTAGGCTGGTTCTTAGGTTATTATATATCCAAATAATTCCCCAAAACAAGAGCAGTACCATAACTATCCCTTCAAAGGCATACATTCTTACCTTACGCTTATATTCCTCCTCAATGGCATCTGACGACTTTTTATTAACCTGAATTAAGTAGTTAGAAAGGGGATCGTTATCTGGATAAAAATAAATTTCGAGCTGAGGATAGTTAAAATAGAAATACTTTTTAACGCCATTGGTGTCAATAAACATTTCTTGGTTAATATTATCCCTTAAATCAAGAGTGGCCTTGTAGGGCAATACATTAAGGTTTTCAGATTTCTGCGTGTAAATTTCTTTGGCGTTTTTGATATGGGCATAGGTCCACCAGGCAAAAGCTGCAACAATGTAGGCCGACAAAACAACAAAAACAATTCCGTTTTTTTTCAAGACGAAGTAGGGTTGGCGTTGTTAAAAATCTCCCAAAGTAAAACGCTGCCGGATGTACTTTTTAAAGTTCAACCAGAAAGCGATAACCAAATATATTATTACAGGAGAGCCCATAGTAATAAATGAGGTGTAGATAAAATATAAACGGATTCGCGATGTTGCAATACCTAAGCGGTCGCCCAAGTAAGAGCAAACTCCAAAAGCGTATTTTTCAACAAAGTATTTTAACCGTTCCATATGTTCTTAAGCAAAAATAAACAAATGCCGTAATTTTTAGCAGGTTTTAGTTTTTATATGGCGATAAATATTTAATCTCCCAACCATCTTTAATAAAAAACTTGGCATTTTCAGGAAACAAGCCTCTAATGCCAAAATTAATAGATAGCCCAGTACCAATAGAAAGTAATAACGCATTTCCGGGAGAAATATTAGAGGTTGAATAGATTCCGGTTAATACGATGGCACTTCCTACTATGGTGCCGATTTGAATCAGGTTTTTGGCAATTTCTGCCCCGGAGCTTCTTTTCCTAAAAGCAACAATATCTTTAATGCGTATGGTTTTGTACTGGTTAATTTTATGATTCAACCGATTTCTGTCAGTACTAAACAGCTTGTTTCCCAAAGTAATGGTACTGTCTGTTATTTCCAGCACTAAGTTAGCACTATATTCCAGTTGATTGTAGTAACCCCTGTAAGCCAAATGGAGTTTATTGCCCACCTGAACTGTAATTACCTTGTTTTGGGCTTTGTTTATAAAAGCAAGCTCCTGTGCAAAAACACAAAATGAATGAACAAGAAAAAAGAAAAAAAAACTCAGTTTATGCATGTTTTGCTAAAATATGATTCCCAATGGCACAATTCAAACAACCGTGTTTATGGCAAAGATTGGTGCTTAACTCAATAACAGATTGCGAATGTAGGGCATGTTTAACCTCTAATCCAAGGTTTAACCAAAATCTGGAGAAAGAATTTTTCTCGGCAGGAAGCAACTCAAGCCAATCAATAGCTTGCCCACAAAGCCCCTCATTCACCATGTGTTTACCAAATATAAATTTAAAAGGAATTACCACATTTATTAGCAGATGGTATATGGTTGGCTTACCAAGTTCTTTAAGGGCAAGATGTTTTACCGGGTGTAAGGCATCAAGGTTTAATGTTTCTGTTGGTTTTGCCATAAGCAACCCTTCTGCCTCTTTAATGTTTTTAGCTTCCATAAGTTTGCTAAACAAATGCACCGAGTGAAAAACCAATGCTGAAAACTGTGCCAACCTTGTGGTTGGAAAGTTTGACGGCCTTGTTTTGGCAAACTTCCAAATATCTACCGGCATCTGTTGTAATTGGTATTTGTGCTTTAAAAACTCAAAATCACGATTGAGCAGTGCTGTATATTCATCAGTATTATGAGATGGTAAAAAACCAGCAACCCCGAAAATTAGGGCATCAATTTGTGCTCTGCTGTACTTGTGCTTGGCCAGTAATTCCTGAGGCAAAAGTTGAGCAAGCAGTTGAAAGGGTTCGGAATTCACGGTCATTCCGAAATATTTAGCTAGGGTAATATAAAACAGTTTAGCCCAGTTGTTTTGATATCGCAATAATTCTGCATTAAGTAAAGCGCATTTATTCTCTAAACGTGAAACCATTAATCGGTGCATAAACTGCTTTAAAACAATATCATCCGGCAGTTTAATTATATTTTCACAAGGTATACGCAGGGAGGAATGCATCAGTGTTTGGTAAGTTGCCAACAATGAAGGAGAGAGGTAGTTTTTAAGCTCAAGGGTTGGAATATTTAAAGGCGTGTCGTTATTAAAAACAACGTGCAGAATCACATTATTATAGGCTTTGTCATGCTGATGTTGGTGTTTCAACCAATCACTGCTATTCACATGAATTTCCACATTCCCAACCCAAAGCGTATTATCAATATTAATGCGCGCTTCAAAAAAATCGGGCCCGGAGTCACGATTTAACCGACCAGTTTTAATAATGCTTACTGGTTTTCCTTGTGTTGTTTGCAAAGGAAACTTTAGCAGCAGTTTTTGTTGCCAAATAAATTGGAGCAAGTCTTCCCTCATGGAAAACAAAGTTACAAAACAAGAAGATTAATTGATGTGATATTGGGTAAGTAGTTCGGCCATTTCAGCCGCCATTGATTTGGCTTCTTGTGCGGCCTTTTCGGCAAAATCTTCTCCCGAACCGGCATAAATAATACTTCTTGAGGCATTGATTAACAGCCCGCAATCGGCATTGATGCCATGTTTTGTGACTTCTTGCAGGCTACCTCCCTGCGCCCCTACTCCTGGTACCAAAAAAAAGTGATTGGGAACTTGTTTTCTGATTAAGCCCAATTCTGCGGGTTTTGTTGCACCTACTACAAACATCAATTGTTCATGATTAAATGTAGAGGAAAAAGTATCAATAACACGCTCATAAAGTCGTTGTTCACCAACATGCAGTTGTTCAAAGTCGGCACTGCCCGGGTTTGAAGTTAGAGCCAAAACAATTCCCCATTTATCTGTATAAGAAAAGAATGGAGCTAGCGAATCCTGACCCATGTAAGGAGCCAAAGTAACTGCATCAAAATTCAATTGCTCAAAAAAGGCGCGAGCGTACATATCGCTGGTGTTCCCTATATCTCCTCTTTTGGCATCGGCAATGGTAAAAATTTCTTGAGGGATGGCTTCCAGCGTTTGTTCCATAGTTTCCCACCCTTTGGCTCCGCTTGCCTCGTAAAAAGCGGTGTTAATTTTGTAACTCACGCAAAAATCTTTCGTTGCAGCAATAATTGCTTTATTAAAGCTTAACAAGGGGTTGGGTTCATTCAGAAGATGAGAAGGAATTTTTTTTATATCACTATCTAAGCCAACACACAAAAAGCTCTTTTTCTGTTTAATTTGATTAACAAGTTGATTACGATTCACTATTGATTATTTATTCTTACAAATATGAATAAATCAGTTGGCATTTAGATTAGAATAAAAAATTTATTTCCAATACAAAGTTATGGATATCTTTATTTTTAAAGGGAGGATTCAATCCGTCAATCAATCCATTATTTATATCAATTAACCCATACTTAGCCACAAGTTGAAAACCAACGAAGCCGGCATAAAACTGGGTTCCGGCTAAAAGTAACACATCGTCTTTTTTGAATTTAGGTTTTTGGTTTTCTTCAACTTGTTTAGAATCAATGAAGATAGAACTACTCAACAAACGCGAGTATTGAGCACCAAGTATAAGGTGTGTTTTTGCAGTTTTGTCAATAGCCTTAACCCAAAAAAGAGGAGCATCAACATAATAGGTTTTAATGGCACTATACTCACCAGACCCGTTGTCAAAATTGCTTCCCCGAAAGGAAATACCGACCTCGCATTGCAAAGCAGATCTTTTAGAATACCGATACCGATAATAACCACTTCCGTTTAATCCAAGCGCGAGTCTTGGGTTATCTAACTCGCCCCCAAGCATGGTAGAAAACCCTGTTCCAAGCCTTATACCATACTCATGAACTTCGTTCATATCAGCCTTTAACCAAACAGGTTCTTCATCATCAAACATTGTTTCGTTACTATCTGTTTGGCCAGCAGCGCCTAGCCAAATAAGCATAAAATATAATATGGAAAGGTTTTTACACCACATTGTACAATGATAGCAAATTTCCTACTTAATGATTTGTTAAATATAACATACAAGTAATTACCAATGGGGCAAACACCCTAAGGCAACAAAAAAATGGCATAACCTAAAGCGACAGCACACAGTTTTTTTAATTAATAAACGTGTTGACCACCATTAATGCTATAGTTTGAGCCTGTTATAAAGCTTGCTTGCTCACTTGCTAAGAAGCATACCAAGTGAGCAACCTCCTCTGTTCCACCAAGTCGTCCAAC
>RDYC01000200.1 GCA_004293295.1 Bacteroidota bacterium | reverse complement strand
CAACACCTGGGCCTTTGTTGCCTCAGCTAACCAAATGCGCGTGGGCGGAAATGATGCCAATTTTAACTTTAATGCCCCAAGAAACATTAGTTTTAGGACCGATATCACCGAGTTTGCCGGAATATTTGAGTTTAATTATTTCAAATATGGAACCGGAGTTCTTGATGGGCATTTTACTCCTTACGTCTTTTTCGGGCTTGGTGTAGCACTTTTTAACCCCAAAGGAGAGTACAACAATAAGTGGTACAGTCTACGCGAATATCAAACTGAAGGTAAAGAAAATGCTTACGGAAAAACCACCATCGTGCTTCCTATGGGTATTGGTTTAAAGTGGATGCCAAATAAAAAAACCAGCATTGAGTGGAACTTGGGTTTAAGAAAAACATATACTGATTATTTGGATGACGTGAGCAAAACCTATCCAGATATTGGCAAACAATTGGAGCAAAAGGGAGAGGTGGCCGCTGCCCTAAGTGATCCTTCTATCAATTGGGAAAATGGCGGATTTCAAAATAAATCAGGCTACCAGCGCGGAAATCCTGACATTAAAGACTGGTATTTTACAACAAGTGTGAGCATAACATGGCGAATATTTACCCGTAGTAAGTGTTCAAGATTTTATTAAATTCGCCCTTCAAATTTTTGCATACGGGAATGACCTTAAAGAGCAATATTGACGAACGTAAGTTACCACAACATGTAGCCATAATTATGGATGGTAACGGCCGTTGGGCTAAAGATAGGGGGAAATTCCGTATTTTTGGCCATCAAAATGGGGTAAAAGCGGTTAGAGAAGCTACTGAGGCATCGGCTGAACTGGGCATAAAGTACCTCACCTTATATGCTTTTTCAACAGAAAACTGGAACCGCCCACAATTAGAGGTTATTGCCCTTATGGAGCTGTTGGTGTCAACCATCAGAAAGGAAACCGCTACCTTGATGAAAAATAACATCAGGCTGATGGCTATCGGTAATATGCAAGATTTGCCAGCCAAGTGCTTTAAAGAGTTAACGGCTGCCATAGAGGAAACTAAAAATAATACCCGAATGACGTTGGTGTTGGCTTTAAGTTATAGCTCAAAATGGGATATTACCAAAGCTGTAAAAACCATAGCGCAAAAGGTAAAAGACGGGTTGCTTGAGGTGGAATCAATCACCCATAACACCATTGACGAACATTTATCAACCAAGGATATTCCGAGTCCCGAATTGATGATTAGAACAAGCGGAGAGCATAGAATCAGTAATTTTTTGTTATGGGAGTTGGCATACAGCGAGTTTTACTTTACCGATAAACTTTGGCCCGATTTTAACAGAGAAGACTTATATGAAGCGGTGCTTGACTATCAACAAAGAGAAAGACGCTTTGGTAAAACAAGCGAACAAATAAACAATTCATGAGGTTAAAAACGATTATTATTTTTTTCATACACCAACTTTGGGTTGCTGCCGCATTTGCACAGGATAGCACCACTACCCCAAGTATTGGCTATATTGATTATGGTTTTCCAAGAACATACGAAGTTGCGGGTATCATGATTACCGGTACCACCTTTTATGATAAGAATGTGTTGCAGGTATTGTCAGGACTAAGTATTGGCCAAAAAATAAGAATTCCTGGAGAGGATATTGGCAAAGCCATTAATACCCTTTGGAAACAAAAATTGTTTGAAGATGTAAAAATTAAAGTGGTTGGAATTATAGACGACAAAATTACCTTAGAGATTGCCCTGAAAGAGAAACCCCGACTATCTACCATTAACATCAAAGGGCTGCGCAAGGGTAAAGCGTCAACCTTACGCGATGAACTAACCATTAAATCAGGTCAAATTATTACCGAAAATTTAATCAATACCACCCGTAACGAAATTAAAAAGTTTTATACAGAAAAAGGTTTTTTAGACGCAAAAGCAACCTTCGAAGTGATTCCTGATGACGTTAAAAAGAATACATCAAAACTGAGAATCACCATTAAAAGAGGAGCTAAAATAAAAATTAACAACATCAATATTATTGGTAACAATGCCCTTACCGATAAAAAAGTTAGACGTGCATTAAAAAAGACCAAGGAGAAAAGGCGTTTGTTGGCGAAATCTCGCTACATCGAAGCAGAATATGAGGAAGACAAACAAAAGATTATTGAAAAGTATCTTGCCCTTGGTTACCGCGACATTGAAATTGTAAAAGACAGTGTTTATAGAAATGACGATAAAACGCTGAATATTGATATTACCTTAAATGAAGGGAGCAAGTACTACTTCCGCGATATTAAGTTTCTTGGCAATACAAAGTACAGCACAGCTAGGTTAAATGAGATTTTAAAAATCCAGCGGGGAGATGTGTATAACCAATCGTTGTTAGACTCTCGTTTAAATATGAGTCAAACCGAGTTGGACATCAGTACCCTATATATGGATGATGGCTATTTGTTCTTTAGAATTGAGCCCGTAGAGGTATTGGTGGAGAACGATTCTATTGACCTAGAAATCAGGATACTGGAAGGCCCTCAGGCCCGCATCAATAAAGTAACGGTTTCAGGCAATACCAAAACCAGCGACCATGTTATTTTAAGGGAGTTAAGAACCAAACCCGGGCAGCTTTTTAGCAGAAGTGACATTACCAGAAGCTTAAGAGAGTTGGCTTCAGTGGGTTATTTTAACCCCGAAGCACTTAATGTTAACCCGGTTCCACATCCTGAAAGTGGCACGGTAGATATTGAATATACAGTTGAAGAGCGTCCTAACGACCAAATTGAATTATCAGCCGGTTGGGGGGCAAACTCTATCGTAGGAACGTTAGGACTTACCTTGAATAATTTCTCTACCCGAAAAATGTTCGATAAATCAGCATGGACCCCTGTTCCAAGTGGTGATGGACAAAGGTTGAGCCTTCGGGCACAAACCAATGGAACATTTTTTCAGTCCTATAGCGCATCGCTTACCGAGCCATGGTTAGGAGGTAAAAAACCCAACGCATTAACGGTTTCAGTATTTCATTCCGTGCAAAGTAACGGTTACCGAAAAGGAGAGGCATTGCGTTCAGCCCTGTTTACAACAGGATTAAGCATTGGGTTGGCAAAAAGATTAAGGTGGCCCGATGATTATTTCGTGGTGCAACACTCAGCCAACTTGCAACGTTACAATAATGTATACAATGCATTTGGCCAAAGCAATATTCCAAGCATACCTCAAGGTGTTTCAAACAGCTTAAGCTATCGGTTAATTGTATCGCGTAACTCAACCGATCAGCCTATTTATCCGCGCAAGGGATCAAATATTTCATTGTCTATACAAGCAACTCCTCCCTACTCCATGTTTAATGGCAAGGACTACAGCACCATTAGTGAGAGCGAGCGCTACAATTGGTTAGAGTTTCATAAATGGAAGTTTGATGCAACATTTTTTACCCCTATTGTAGGCAAGTTGGTAATTATGAGTAGGGCCAACTTTGGGTTTATTGGTACTTATAACTCCAAGGTAGGCATGACACCTTTTGAACGGTTTTGGGTAGGAGGTGCCGGACTAACCGGATTTAATTTAGATGGCCGTGAGTTAATAGCATTAAGAGGCTATCAGGATAACAGTTTAACACCTTACAACACACAAGTTGTGCAAGTGCAGCCCGGTGTTTATATCGAAAACCCAAGGCGTGAGGGAGGAACCATTTACAACAGGTATACTTTTGAAGTGAGGTATCCAATTTCGCTGAATCCGCAGGCAACGGTGTTCCCGCTTATATTTGCAGAAGGGGGCGGGGCTTGGTTGAAATTCCGTGATTTTAATCCTTTTCAGGTGTATCGGTCAGTTGGTGCAGGGGTGCGAATATTTTTGCCCATGTTTGGTATGATAGGTCTCGACTATGGCTATGGCTTTGATGTGCCTAAGTATACTACTGATGGTCAAGTTAATCGAGGTAATTTCCATTTCTTAATAGGGCAACAGTTTTAAAAAGAACCATCAAATGCTTTACTTATGAAAAAACTTTTTTTATTAATTTTACTAACTGGCACTTCTTTTGTTAGTTTGCAAGCACAAAGGTTTGCGTATGTGGATACCGAATACATCTTGGATTTGTTACCGGAGTATAGGTCGGCCCAAAAACAATTGGAGCAATTGTCGTTAGATTGGGAGAAGGAAATAGAGAAGAGGCAACAAGCTATTGACAAAATGTATAGAGACTTTAATGCAGAGCAAGTGTTGCTTACTGAGGAGTTGCGTAAGAAAAGAGAACAAGAGATAAAGGATAAGGAAAAGGAACTTAAAGATTACCGTACGCAAAAGTTTGGCTATGAAGGTGAGTTGTTTAAGAAGCGCCAAGAGCTTATTAGGCCAATACAAGACAAAGTATTTGAGGCGGTACAAAAAGTAGCAAAGCAAGGAGCGTTGGATTTTATTTTTGCAAAGGGTGGAGAGATGATTATGCTATTCTCCAATGCAAAATATGATAAGAGTGATGAAGTGCTTGCAGAATTAGGAGTTGCAGTAACCAAAAACAAAGATAATAACCAACAGAAACAAGATAAAAAGTAAAACTACTAATATGAAAAAAACAATCATTACATTGGCTATAGCGATAGCCACCTTTTTTGGCGGCAACATGGCCAATGCACAAAACAAATTTGCTTACATTGATTTTCAAGAGTTAATGCAGTTGATGCCTGAGTACAAAAAAGCATCAACCGATATGGAAGCATACGGCAAAACATTGCAAGATGAATTGAAGAAAATGAGTGAAGAGTTTGATACTAAACTTGCCAAGTATCAAAAGGAGCAAGCTACCATGAGTGATGCTATTAAAGATTTGAGAGAAAAAGAACTGCGTGACATGCAGACCCGTATTCAAGAGTTTCAAGAATCGGCTCAAGAAAATGCCCGTAAAAAGGAGCAAGAATATTTGAAGCCAATTATTGAAAAAGCAAAATCTACCATTGCGGCTGTTGCTAAAGAGGGTGGCTACGGTTATGTGTTTGACAGCAGCCCGGGAACACCATTACTGTATAAACCGGAAGGTGATAATATTATGGCTCAAGTTAAAAAGAAATTGGGCATACTATAATTAAATTAAATAAACCTTGTTTCAACGTTTCAAAGGCCGCTTGTTGTTAAACAAGCGGCCTTTGAAGTGATTTAAATATTGGTCAACCTTAATTAACTTTCGGATTAGGCCATTCGGTTTGATTTAAAAAATAGCCCAAATAGGAAAAAACAAGTGAGTGCAACAGCTACTACATTAATTAAATCACCATTTCTAGTATAAAAGGTTAAATGGGTGTTTAATGATACTTCTTGTTTTAGAGCAGTAGGTTCCCACCATTTACTTTGTTGTAAAATTGCGCCCTCATCAGAGATAAACCCACTAATACCGGTGTTGGCACTGCGCGCAATATACCTCCTGGTTTCAATAGCCCTGAGTTTAGCATAAGCCAAGTGTTGCTTATAGCCCGGAGTATTTCCCCACCAACCATCATTGGTAATAATGCACAATAAAGAGGCATTTCTTTTTACATAATCAGTTACATACTCGCCAAATATACTTTCGTAACAAATAATGGGTGCCACGCTTAACGTGCTGTTTACTTTAAAAGTTACAGGCTCTTTGTCTATACCTAAGCTACCTGATGTCCCACCAAGGTCAATGGCATATTTTTCTACATATTTAAGTACCGAAGAAAAAGGAAGCCTTTCTACACCCGGAACGAGTTTGCTTTTATGATAAATGCCAATGGTGGTATCATTTGGAACTAGAAAGAGTGCGGTATTATAAGCATCGTAGAACCTGCCGGGATCATATTCTCTGGCAGTTTCAGATATGGTTTCGTTTTCCAAATACTCTTTAAAAGAATCTGCACCTGTTAAAATAGCTACCGTAGGATGCCGTTGCAGGAATTGGCGCATTAAAAAAATCGTTTCTTCTTGTTGCAAAAATCGCTCATTAAGCCCACCCACCAAGGCCGTTTCCGGAAACACAACCAATTGAACGGTAGAATCAACAATAGAGTCTGCCAGGTGGAGCATGTTTAGGGTTTGTTGGTAAGGCGAAATGCCATTGAACTTATCTTTATACGGGTCAACATTTGGTTGAATAACAGCAACTTTTGCGCGCATTCGGTTTGATGAGTTTGCTGTTTCCCTAAAATCATTAAGCACGTAATACGATAAAAAAATGATTGCAAAACCTTTGAAAAATAACAGATTAAAAATGTTTCTGGCCTTGTGTTGCTTATCCCATTCAGCAAAATGGAGGGTGAGGTTAAATACATCTTTATTTACCCATAAAATCCACAACGAACCTCCCGCAACCCCCGTATATTCATACCATTGTACCAGGTTGGGGTAGTTGGCAAACACGTTACCTAATGTTAGCCAGGTCCATGTGCCATCCCAACGAAAGTGGAAATACTCAAAACTGAGCCAAGCACAAATAAAAGGCCATATCATCAGTGTACGAGAATTTTTTTTATTGCTAAAGTACAGCACCATAAATGGCAGGTTCATTAATAAGCTGTTGAGCACGAAGGCTGCAATAGAACCACCTTTACTGGCGTTCCACACCCACCAAGTGGTGCAAACATTAAAAATTAAAAAAGAAAGATAACCGTATAAAAATGCAAAGCCTGCACCAAGCTGTTCCTTTCTTATTTCGTAAACAATATAAAATAGGGGCAAAAATCCCACAAAAACGAGTGGTATAAGCCATAGTGGTAACCATGACAGGCTTAATAAAACTCCCGAAGCAACAGCAAATAAGCTAAGTTTTAAATGGATTTTTAAGCGGTTCATGCTTCCTTAATTTTATGCAACTTTATATTTTTAACAGCAACTTCCAAATAATCATTTTTTAACAATGCAATTCGTAAAAAATGCCTTTATTTGTCTGGTTAAATGCAGTCAATAAAATACTTCTTTACCACCTGTTTGCTTTGGGCGTTTCATGCTCACGCTCAGATACTGCCATCGTTTGGTGACTCGCGGAGCGGAAGCACCGGCATGCAATTTTTAAAAATAGCACCTGATGCACGTTCATTGAGTCTGGGTGGTGCTTACGTAGCTATGGCTAATGATGTTTCAGCCATGTACTGGAATCCAGCAGGTATAACCGGAGTTGATACCGGTAAAGTAAACATCCAAGTATCAAATACCCGTTACTTTGGCGATATCACATCTAACTACGCGGGCGCAGTAGCAAAGGTTGGTAAGCTATCTTATTTAGGCATTCAGGTATTCAGCATGAATTATGGCAGCATGAAGGAAACTACCGAGTTCGATCCAAATGGCACGGGAAGAACTTTTGCTGTAAGCAATTATTTCATCGGGCTTACTTATGCCAAAGTGCTTACCAATAATTTTAGTTTTGGAATTAACGGAAGGTATGCCAATGAGGGCTTCCCAGGAATTGCCATTCATAATGTGCTTTTTGATTTGGGGTTAAAGTACGATATAGGAATAAAAAATGCCCGATTTGGGGTAAACTTTAGCAACTTTGGATTAAACGTGAGCCCGGAAGGAAAGGCACAAGTGCTTAAGTTTTCAGGCCCAACTGATGTTACAAACTTTACCACAGTAACCGTTCCGGGTATTTTTCGCTTGGGTGCTGCCATTGACCCTCTTATTGGTAAAAAACACAATGTTACAGTAGCTGCGCAATTAAACCACCCAACAGATAACAACGAAACATATTCATTTGGAACTGAATATACCTACAAAAAATTATTTTATGGTAGGCTGGGTTATGAGTTTGCCAGTGATGAGTTTTATCGGGCACCTTCAGCAGGTATTGGGTTGAAACTAAAAAGAAATTACGGAGGGATTTCTATTGATTACGGATATTTGGCTAAAAACAGGTTAGGTAGCTTGCACCGGATAACAATAGGAATTTGTATAAAATAACACAGATAACATGGGAAAGGTTCATTTGGTATTTGTTTTGGGAGCTGCCTTGTTTATGGCATCATGCGGTAAAAAGGATGATGAACAAACAAAACAAATTTTCGAGCAAGGTAAAATAGACCCGGATTTGGTGCCTACCAATATTGGTTATGTTCCGTTATTTCCTTTTTTTACCAATTTTATTAAACCGGTTGATGTATACGTGGGCTACGATGAGTTAATTTATGTAGTTGATGCCAAAGGGCTAAACATTTTGGATTTAAAAGGAAATGTATCTAAAGTAATTCCTATTCCCGGTGCCACTGATGTTACTCAAGATAGGCGTTTGCACACATATGTACTTGGTAGGGTAAATGACCCTGTACTTGGTGACAGGGCCGCTGTTTACCATATAATCAATACCGCTTCTGGCAACTATAGCATTATTGATACACTTGTTCACCCCATTAATGATGCTTCCCGCTCAACAACAGCCAATAGGGGTGCAGATGATGAAGCGGTGCAATTTACAGGTATAGCTACTTTGCATGACAATACCGTTTATTTAACCCGAACAGGCCCAAGAAATGACCCTAACTCATTTGTAAGGCCGGATAATGGGGTATTGGTTTATGATGCCAGTGGAGAAAATATTGGTTTTGCCCAAGGATTAAACTCAACAAACTCCAGTTTAAAGTCAGTTTTGGGTATTTCATCCATTGCCACCTATGCTGCACCACCGCAACGTATTCAGGGGATGAATACGTCAAAGAATTTTTTAATCACCCAAGTTGACCAAACCCAATTGGTAGAGTTCAGAACATTGATGATTACTGTTTTTGATGATCCTGAATTAGGTACACAGTACACCGAGTCTACTAAGTTTTTAGATTTTGACAAAAGCAAAGCCAATAGGTTTTTATATGAGAGCTTCCGTTTTAAAAAGCCGGAAGATTGCTTTATAGCTCCTGATAACTTGGGTTATATGTTTGTGGTTGATAGTGAAACAGACTCTTTATATGTATTTACTCAACAAGGATACGAAGGAGTTAACCCCCCTGCAAACTCAGGCTTAACCAAACAAGTTGTGGTATCTTTTGGTGGAAAATCAGCTGACGGTACCTCGTCAGGCCCTTTTAATTTTGATGACCCATCAGGTGTTTGTTACCACCGCAGGGCTGTTTATGTGGCGGATAAAAACAACAACAGAATCTGCCGCTATTTGCTAAGCAACGACTTGGAATAATTAGTTGCTTGCCTTATGTTCATTGCGCCAACGGATGTAAGTATAAATACCAACGCCAAAAATGGCCATCGAAATGAGTTGCGAATGGCTGATGTTGCCATTAAACAACAAGCCCCTTTCCACATCTCCTCTAAAATATTCAATCACAAAACGCACTATTGGGTAAAGCAATAAGTAAAGGGCAAACAATTGTCCTTGAAAAGCCCTTTTTTGCTTAACCAATAACAGCACAATAAGTACCAGCACAATTGCTCCGGATTCATATAACTGAGTTGGATGTAAACCACAATGTAAGGGAGCAGAACTAAGTGGATTGGTGTATGTAACTGCCGGAAAGTGATCTAAAGGTTTGCCGTAGCAACAGCCGGCCATAAAACAACCCAAGCGGCCGAATGCATGTATAATACAGGTGATAATGGCAATTAAATCTAAGAATGGCTTATAGGCAATTTTATACTTTCTAATAAACCAATACAACACACCAAAGCAAAACAACAATGAACCATAAAATACAAAACCACTGCCCGAAACCAATAAAGATGGTTTATTCAGGTATTTGCCTGGGTTTTCAAAAAACAATAAAAACTTCCCTCCTAATACAGCGGCAATAACCAAATAAACAGCAAGGTTGTTTATTAAATCTGCACTAATCCCCAGTTCTTTATTCGCCTTATGGGTAATGTATCCCACACCTAAGGCAATGCCTAAACCAATGAGTAATCCATAGGCATAAATTTTTATTCCGAACAGTTCAAATAATATTGGATGCATAATTGTAGTGACACAAATTTAATGGTTTAATGATATAGAATAACATCCTATTACTGTCAAAATAACAAAACCACTAAAACAAGCTGCGTTAATGTTTAAGATACATGGTGTTTAAAATAGCATAAGCCCGGAGTAACCATTACATATTACCCAATATCTATATTGTATTATTCCCAACAACCTAAGCTTGTTGTGGCTTGTCCCTGGGTTATTTTTAAGGTCAGTATTGATTTCAATACCGGTGTGATTTTCATATATTCAATGTTAAGAGCCTTAAAGGAACAAAAACTATTTTTTGAGAAAACTAACTTTAGTTGTGCAATGGCTACCGCTGTTAGTAGCTGGCAATCTTTCCAGTTGAGTTCTAAATTGTCCATGTAGAATTAAAGAATCAGTTGATAATGTGTCAACCGAAGTATAGTCAAATTTAGTCAAGTAATAATTCCAATACTCTTCTACAGTCGTGTCTGATTCCTCCTCAACACTATGGTCATATGAATAATGCCTATAAGTAAGAGCTTTCAGTATTTTTTGTTTGTCAAAAAACAGATATGAAGTTAAAGTTTCAGACGCACCTGCATCACCAAATATGTCCGCAAGTTGTATGTTATTTACTATAGAGTCGTTTTTGATGTCATATATCCATAACGAAATTGCTGTCGATGCATATTCTCCTGGAGTTCGTGTCAAGAGCCCCGCAAACTGCTTATTTATTAAAAAGGAGTAGATTCCATAAAAACCTTCAGTCCATGGCAAACCTTGTGTCACACATTCTGTCAATATGTTGAATGTTGCAGAGTCTATTTGATTTCCTTTAAACACATAAATTGAGTCAGTATAGCCAGTGTCTGGAAAGATAAATATGTCCGCAAAAGTAGTGTCCTTATAGAAAGCTTTAAGTCTATTGAATTTTGATGTTTCAATAGCATTATTTTGGAGGCAAGCGACAATTGTAAATGATAAAAAAATTATTAATATGGTCTTTGTCATGGCTTGCTACTAACGTCAGGGTGTGAAAATACTAAAAATGCAGTGTTTTAGGGCGCAATGGTTGAAAATTTCTCGCATAGGTATCCACATCAAACCATAACCCAATTAGTAGCGAATCAGTTTTCATTTTTATTGGGTTACGTAAAAAGTGATTATCTCTCTTTTAACCTATGCTGATATTTACCTAAAATTACTGAACACAACAATTAAACGCTCTTAAATCGCGGCTAAACACTTGCTTTTTTGCTTCAAAAACAGCTTTTAGCAATTTTGATTTAAGTTGTGCAATAGTTACCCGTGTTGGCGGTTCGTGCTTCTTTTACAGTCTGCATGAAAATTTAAGACCTAATTCCTTAACGAATGCGAAGTCGTCAATCCAACGAACTCCCATATTGTCACAAACGTTTGGTATAGTCACAGGCTTTTTCGCATTTAGTGAAATTATAGGACTTTCTTTAGTTACGACTGTTGCTTTCTTATCTAAAGCGTGTGAAATAACCCAAGGGTCAGCAAGTGACCTGCCTTTAACGTTGTCAACAAGTAGTTTATGTAAAGGATTTGCTTGTATAATATTTTGCCAACACTTTATTACATTTTCTGTCGGTTTATGAACAGGTATAGAACTGCGCTTTAACCATTTTGAAAGGTCGTCTTCTTTTTTTTCCTTGTCGTCTGTAACAACAATTTCATTTTTCACTTCTTCTGCTATGAAAATTCGTCCTTGTTTGCCTAATTCATTAAGAATCTCCCAATAATCGGGACAAATTTCAGGTGCGTAATATTTTTGCCAAGCTTGAATGAGAACGTTGGCATCTAAACAATAAATATGTGCCGTAGAACTCATTTGTATAATTGTGCTTCAAGTTTATGAAAGTTATTAGAAGGTGTCCCCAAGAGGAAACTTGCTTGTGTCGGTTGAACAAAACCACTTCTTAAGGCATCAAGCACAACTTGTGTGAATAATCTACTGTTTTTGTTTAATCTTAATAAGTATGGATTCGGTCCCCCTGACTTTTCTTTTTGTTTTAATTTTATGGCAGCCTTTTTTTCTGCTTCTCTTTTTAGAAAGGCTTGATAGTCAATTTCTGCTTGTCTTTTGAGAACTTTATATTCTGAATTAGTTACTAGTTGTAGATTTAATGCTCTTACTAAAAATGCAAATGAACTAACACCAAGGTTATTCGCTGTTTTAAAAATGTCTTGAGAGTTCTTAAAAACTGTTCTGTCAATATTTAGAATTATTTCATTTGGTATGAGAGCATTAGCTGCTACTTCGTTGCAAAAAATTTCTATAGGATTGAATTTATCACGATTAGCTATCTCAGGCTCAATTTCATTGGATATACCTGTTGCGGCAATCCAAATGTGTGCAAGTTCATGAACCAATGTAAATAATTGTGGTGCATTCCAATCATCAGAGTTGACAAAAACGAATGGAGCAAATTGGTCAGCAATAGCAAAGCCTTGCAATTCTTCTGAGTCTAATTTCATTTTCGAGTGAATGAAACTAGTTCGAGATACAAAAATCCCATTGCTTTCTGCTGCATTAATCCATTCTCGTATTGGGTTATCAGTCTTATATTTAGATGGATTAATACCAAGAATAGCTAAAATGTCGTCAGCTACATCCTTCGGGTTGCTATCAAGTGAAAACCTGCCAACAAATGGAAGTTTTTCTTCATTATTCTCTGAATATACATCACTTATCCAAGCCTGTTTTTGTTGGATTTCTCTAATTATGAAAATTGAAGATGTTGTTAGTTCTTTTGAACCTGATTTTCTAAAATCCTGAAGTGGTTGAAAATCTCTAGGAACTTCAGGTAAAAAAAACAAAGCGAATGGTCTTTTGTAAGCTTTTGCAAGTATTTGTGCTTGTCTGATTGTTGGTTGGCTGGTGCCATCTTCCCACTCTTTTAACTTTTCAACAGTTAACTTTGGTATTTTGGCAGCAGCAGTTTCTTCGGTCATTCTTGCCGATTCTCTTGCCCATTTCAGAACATTTGGTGTTATGTATGCTTTGTCTGCCATTTAGGTCTCAAAAATACAAATTTTAAGGTCGGTTTTGTCAAAATACTAATGTTCTGTCGGTAGCTGTCGGTTTTTTAGCATGACCACCAACGCCAGACTGTGAAAAACCCTCTCCACAATCTGTAGTATAAAAGTAATGAAAGTATCGAGGGTTAGCAAGCGGTAGCTAGGTTAAACTTGCTTCATCAAAACAGGTATGAATTACATTACAGGAAGTAACCGGTCTCAAATGGAGTTTAGTTGTTTGGAGGAGTTGGTAGAGCAGGAAAATCAGGTTAGGTTTTTAGAGGCTTTTGTAGAGAAGCTAGATTTACAAGTCCTTCAATTTGAGGTGAAGGAATTAAAAGGAGAAGGCCGACCTAGGTATGAGCCTAAGGTGTTTTTAAAGTTATATTTGTATGGATACTTAAATGGTATCCGCAGTAGTCGCAGGTTAGAGAAAGAGTGCAAAAGAAACATTGAGCTACAGTGGTTATTAAACAGATTGGCTCCCAATTACCAGGGAATACTGCGCACTTTTGAAAATACGACCTCAATAGCTCACATACGACCCCTTCAAATTTTAGTATTAAGATTAGCAGCCTAAAAAATTGCCCTTCTATAATCAAAGAAAATGGGCCATTCTGCTTACCTCAAAACATCAAAATCCTGAAGTATCTTTTAAAAAGTGAGTTTTTTCACAACCTGACGTTCCCAATCTTGGCGCAGCGGGGGACTTTGGAAAACTAAATTGTCTGCCAGCACGAATTTACAATAGAAGCACAAACTTTCAATGAACCAATTTAGCCCCCATTGCGCCAAACGTGTGTTACCTGCCGTTTTTCTTTTTTAAGTAGTCGTCAAGTTTGTCCAATTTCTTGTTCCAAAACTTCTCATATTTTCTTAGCCAGTCGTTTACTTCTTCCAAATTTTCAAGTGCAAGGTAGCAATATTTTTCACGTCCGTTTTTTTCAATATTTACAAGTCCGCTGTCTTCAAGATATTTGAGTTGTTTTGTTACAGCTTGTCTTGATACCGTGTTAAAATGGTCTGAAATCTGATTGATGTTAAGTTCTTGTTGAGCCAATAAGTCAATAATCGCTCTTCTTGTCGGGTCTGCTATGGCTGCAAATGGGTCTCTGTTCATTTGTTTAAATGCAATTTGATTTTCTTGAATAACAAATTTTTCCAACCACTACCCAAAATAAATCGAACGATATATTGGTTAATGAAGCCTTCAAAGTCACTATGTTTAAAATAAAGAACCGTTCCATTTGCTTTTGATTTTAGCTCAAAAGAAACAGTTGTAGGTTTCTTTAAGGGGCCACCTTGCCATGTGTATGAAAGTCTTATTGGGGCTTCAAAGTCAATTACTTTACATTTTACAATACCGTCAAAACCTGGTTGCGGCTTTGTCTTGAAAGTAAATTCGTGTCCAATTTCTAACTTAAAATCGTTAGGCATCAACCAATCGGCTAATGCATCAGATGTGGCAATCGCATTCCAAACTTTTTCTATTGGATATGGATAAAATCTTTCTATGTTAATTTCTTTTGCCATTAGTTATTTGAATATGCTTCTTTTATGTATTTATTTAACTGTGAAAGATTGTCATTTTTCACGACAATCATTTTGTTAATTCGGTCGGAACCGCCCAGTTTTTCTGCTTTAACTAACTCGGGAAAATTCTCCGTTTTTAGATTTAAGCCTAAAACAAGTTCACCCTTTTTCTCAGTTAATATTGCGAATTGATTATTCCTGTAAAATGGTATGTATGTTTTACAAGGGTTAACTGAAATGTCATTACTTATAATCTGAATTTGGCTTTTTAGCTTTGCGTATAATTCAAATGTATTTTTGAAAATATTTTCTTCATAGCCATTCGTTTCCACATATGGTTTTTCTTCTCCCATACGCCAAACAATTGTCTGCGCTTGGACGTGTCCTAAATTATATTCTGATTTCAATTTCTTAAGAATTTCATTACTTTTTGAGAGATTAA
>RDYC01000199.1 GCA_004293295.1 Bacteroidota bacterium | reverse complement strand
CTAATTGGAGAGCGCTTACTAACCACTCCTGCGCATTACGCC
This sequence comes from Bacteroidota bacterium, assembly GCA_004293295.1. Lineage (GTDB taxonomy): Bacteria > Bacteroidota > Bacteroidia > UKL13-3 > UKL13-3 > UBA6183. The sequence goes on along the minus strand of RDYC01000199.1, from coordinate 14,944 downwards.
TACTTAAAAATAAGTGAAGGTTGCGACAGACCTTGTTCTTTCTGTGCCATACCTATAATGCGAGGCAAACACATTTCAAAAAGCTTTGAGCAAATTGAAACAGAAGTAAAAGGCTTGGTAAAAAATGGCACCAAAGAAATATTGCTTATTGCGCAGGACAGCACTTATTATGGACTTGATTTATATGGTGAACGTAAGCTGGCTGAATTATTGCGTAAAATGAGCGACATCAATGGGTTGGACTGGATTCGTTTGCATTATGCTTACCCATCACAATTTCCAATTGAAGCACTGGATGTGATGAGAGAACGAGATAATATTTGCAAGTATATTGATATTCCTTTGCAACACACCAGTGATAATATGCTGAAAATTATGCGCAGGGGTATTACTTCCAAAAGAACACAAGAAGTGATTGACACCATGCGTGAAAAAGTTCCCGGAATAGCCATTAGAACAACGCTTATAGCCGGGCATCCTGGCGAAACTGAACAGGATTTTAAAGACTTATGCAAATTTGTGGAGTATAATAAATTTGACCGATTAGGCATATTTACCTACAGCCATGAAGAAGGCACACACGCAGGCACTATGGTTGATGATGTACCTCAAGAAGTGAAAGAAGAACGCGCTGCCATTGTAATGGATATACAACAAGGCATTTCAGCCCAACTCAATCAACAAAAAGTAGGTAAAACCTTCAAGGTGCTATTTGACCGAAAAGATGATGGTTTTTGGGTAGGCAGAACAGAGTTTGACTCACCGGAAGTTGACAATGAGGTATTGGTTGATGCCAAAACTAATTTTGTTCGGGTTGGTGATTTTGCCCATGTGAACATAACCTCTGCGGAAGATTTCGACCTTTATGGAAATATTGTAAATGTCTAAATTGTAATTATTTTGAGTCATTCAAGCATTCGTTTTGAGGAAAGTAAGCAGTTTAACAAAATCATCCTTGATTATGTGAACGGACACGAAAATCTTGCTCCTTACTATAACTTGAAACCTGAAATCAGCTCCTATAAACAAATGATGGAGCAAAAGAATTACAATAATAACTTTAGGCCAATTTTAGTTGAACAACTTCTCAAGCAATATCAAGATGCGGCAATATCCTTTAAGAAAAAGGACCCTGTAGCTTTAAATATAGAAACTTTATTAGCAGAAAACACCTACACCATTACTACCGGACACCAACTTTGTTTGCTCACCGGCCCGCTTTATTTAATCTATAAAATCCAAAGCACCATTCATTGGTGCAAAGCCCTCAAAGAGGCTTATCCTGATAAACATTTTGTGCCGACTTTTTGGATGGCCAGTGAAGACCATGATTTTGCAGAGGTAAACCATGTTTATATTAACCAACAGAAATATACCTGGGATATAGACAGCGGCCAACAACCAGTGGGGCGAATCAAAACCCAAGGGATTGAACAATTTATGCAGCAAATACTCCCTTTGGCCACCAACGATTTTGCACTAAAACAGCTGCAACAATGGATGAGCTGCTATACAGAAAGTGAAAACCTAAGTGCAGCTACTCGAAAACTGATACATACACTATTTGGAGACGAAGGATTGGTAGTTATTGATGCCGATTGCCGCACTTTTAAAAACTGGTTTGCCCCATACATTAAAAAAGATGTATTGGAACAACAAAACTTTGATACGTTAAACAAAACAAACAGCCTTTTAAAACAACACTATAAAACCCAGGTAAATGGTAGGGAAATTAACTTTTTCTATTTGCATGATTCTGGCAGAAAACTCATTACAAATCGAAATGGGAATTACCGCATTGAAGATACCGACCTTGTTTTAAGCGAACAAGAAATAGCACAAGAAATTATTGACTTCCCGGAAAGATTTAGTCCAAACGTGGTCATGCGTCCACTTTATCAAGAAGTGATATTGCCGAATCTTGCATACATTGGTGGGCCGGGAGAAATTGCTTATTGGTTGCAACTAAAAGAAATATTTGCCTTGAATAAAGTGGCATTCCCTATTTTAACTTTGCGCAACTTTGTAACAATTATCAGGGAGCAAGACTTTAATGCCTTGCATAAAATGGGATTATCACCAAGCGATTTATTTAAAGATGATATTGAATTAGAAAGGCATATGGTTGCCTTGAATGATGATGGGGGGCAGAAAATTGTGATTGAAGATTTTGACCGCTATTTGCAAACATTGATTGAAATTGCAGAAAAAACTGACAATACCATCAGCAGCGAATTGCTTCAACATAAGTTATCCTGGAAAGCTTCATTGCTTAAAATTCATCAGAAGCTGGATAAAAAACAGCGAGAAAAGGTGTCTCTTAAAATAAAAAAGGCAATGCTCATTAAACAGCAGTACTTTGTAAATAAAGTTATACAAGAGAGGCATTTTAACGTCCTAACTTTTGGCATAACCCAGTCAATCCCTCAATTAATTGCTCAAATTGATACTGCAACAGGCATAAAATCAGGCCACATTCAACTGCCGGTACTGCCTATTTAAATAAAAAAGTATGAATTTCAACGACAAACGTCTATTTTAGACAACTATAAACATAGCTAAAACCTAGATAACGTTACATTTTATAATGATTTAATATAAATTTGTATAAAATTAGCGTTTTTATATCCACAACAATGAACAAAATGAACCCTTTATATTGCCCTACTAAACGCACGTTAACTTTTATTGTCATGCTAGCGTTTTTTATTAACGTGACTACTGCTCAAGAGAATGGGAAATTCGGCATTGATGTAAGGGTAGGAATGCCCACCATACTTGCAACTGCATCTCCTAAATTATCCCCATATGGTGGGCTTGGTTTTCGTTATTCATTTAATGAAATGTTTTCAACCCAACTCGATTTTGAAGGAGGTGGTATAACTGGTCTAAGCAATCAAACTGCTGGATATTTCAGGTACACTTTCATACAGCCCTCTCTTAAATTCAACTTTCATGCAACCAGCTTATTGAAGGATAGGGGCGAAAAATCAAGATTAAATGGGTATCTATCTTTAGGCATTGGCAATACTGTAGTGTTTTATGATGCGGATAAAGCCAATGACGGATCGTCTGAAAAGGGCTATTTCACTTATACATTAGGGATTAACGGGCGTTATTACATCAACGAAATGTTGGATATAATTGGGGGAACAGGATTTAACTTTACTGGGACTACAGCAATTGATAACGTAAGAAATAATAGCAAAAAGGATGTTTTTTTACTCAGCTACATCGGCATTGGTGTTAAGTTTCTTCCAACTGAACGAGCACAAGCTGTTGAATGGAAACACCTGCCACTTGCGTTTAATAATGGCCCAATTACTGCTACCAAAGAAATTGTTGGAAACCTTGAAAAACAATTGAAAGATGCTGAGAAAAAAGGAAATGATAGCATAACAACTGTATTGCGTAAAGAAATTGCTTTAGTTGATGCCAAAGTAAATAAGGTAAATACCAAAGTTGACAGCATAGATGCAAAAATGAATACCGTGCTAGAAATGTTAAACAAACTGGCTAATCCACCTGTTGATACCACTGCTCAATTAACTACCAAAAAAGGTGCTAAAGGAAAGCCTACCAAAGGCAAAAAAGACGCTAAAGTAGTGCCAATACCAACAACAGGAAAAGGTAAAGCAACTACCACGCGCGATTCCAGCTCAGCACAGGTTAATAAACTTGCAGATACCGCCACCAAAGCCATAAGCACACCTGGTGGAAAATCAAGTTCACTCATTCAAGACCAAGTAATTGACCAAAGCAAAGTAAAAGAAAGTTATGCCATTGTAGTCGGTTCATTTGTTCAAGATCAAAATGCCTTAAACACAAAAGAGCGTTACGTAGAAAAAGGTTGGGATGCACACATTTTGGGCAATGCACGCTCACAATACAAGAGAATAGTAATTTTCAGCAACAACTACTACGAAGCCGCAAAAATTGTTACTGAACTACGTAAAACGGAACAACCGGATGTTTGGATGCTTGACATCAATACAGGAAAAGGCGTATATATTAAATAGCCGTCAACTCTTTAAAAAAGTGCCACATAACAATGCCGGCACATACAGAAACATTTAAACTATGCTTTGTGCCGACTTGTGGAATTTCAACACACAGGTCGGCATTTTTAATAAATACTGGGCTAACACCGTCTACCTCATTGCCTAAAACAATGGCATACTTCTCATCCAAATTTGGCCTAAACGCTCCTAATGATGTGGAGGCTGAAGTTTGTTCAACAACAACTAGCTTAACGTGGTTATCTTTTAGCCACTTTATTAGTAACTCTTCATCCTGAAAGTATTGCCAAGCTACAGATTCAGTGGCACCCAAAGCTGTTTTCAACACCTCTTTATTGGGCGGTACAGGTGAAATTCCTGTTAAATAAATATGACTAAAACCAAAAGCATCTGCATTTCTGAACAAAGCCCCAATGTTTTGCCCACTTCTAATATTATCTGCAATTACAATGCAGTTCAACTTCTCAGCCATTTTATAGCTTTCTAATGAAGGGCGCCCCAACTCTTTTAATGATAATTTCTTAACTTCCACTGTACAAATAAACTACAAACATCCGTTGTTTTCCACAATTTGCATTTGTTACTTCAAATTAATGACTTAAATTTGTGATGTTACTTAATAAATAAAGCTGTGATTAAAAAGGGGGGTTTAATAAATCGTTACAAGTTATTTGTATTTATACTAACCGTGTTATTTCACAATGGCTATGTTTTTGCGCAATACAAATATACCCGAATTGCGCTTGAAGGTACCGCAGGCACTAATTACGGCTTAACCTCAGTTCCAGGTTCGTTTGCTGCCTTTTCTGAGGTTGGGTTACGGTTATCTTTAAGCAGGTATTTATCAGGGAAATTAAGTTATGGTGTTGGTGCGCTTCGTGGTTCTAGAACTGTAAACACGGCAGTGCTTCCCTTAGATGATGTAAATAATTATGTGGAGTATAATACTACTTACCGATACTTGAATGGACGTGCATTAATTAACTTGGAACGAGTTTTTAAGTTACGACAACGCAATAGGATCTATAACCGCCTTAACCCATTTTTAGTTATTGGAGGGGGTTTTATGTTCCCAGACATTGAAGTTAATAGGGTTGATGGCCAGTTTAAAAACTACCGAAAAAATGTGCGATTCTACACCAATTGCTATGGCCTTGATTTCCGGTACTTCTTGTCAAACAGATTTGACTTAACTTTTGGTTCCGAGTTACATGTTATTCAAACTTATTATTTAGACGGAGCATATAGCGACCAAAAGCTGGATAAATTTATAACAGGTCATATTGGCATATGTTATAATGTAGGTGCAAATGCCGACAGGAAACATTTGGAGTGGTTTAATCTTGATGGTAAGGAAGATGTTATTTTCCGACCAATTGAAATAAACCCAACAGCACCACAAGAACCTATCTCTCAAATTGATCCACCTAAAGAGTCTGAAAAGCCTAATGCACCAGTGGATAGTGCCATTGCGGTAATCAACGAACCAACTCCCGATGCAATAGCTATTGACTCTGCTGATAATACGGTAGATTTGACCATTGATAATGATGGCTCGATTATTCCTGTTAAAGTAGACAGCAGTTCAACTGTTAAAGAGCCTAAGGTTACTCCGACAAAACCAATAGATGTTCAAGCTCCTCCGCAAAGCACTGCAACAGTGGTTAATCCTCCGGTTGAATCTAAGAAACCTGTTGAGCCTATGATAACAGAGCCAACTAAACCAACAACAACGACACCGGAGATTGCTCAACAACCGAAACAACCAACACCTGAAAAGCCTGTAATCATCACACCTCCACTATCAAGGTATAATGTTATTGCGGCAACTTATGGTGGGCCTAAATATGCTGTGTTGTATTGCAAAAAACTTAGGACCCTTGGCTTTGATGCTAACGTAATTAAGAGCAGTAAGTCTAAAATGTATCGCATTAGTATTTACCATGGTGACGACAGGGCTATTGCTTTAAGAGAACTCGCAAGGATTAGAAAAACAGAATTTAAACAAGCCTGGATTCACATCTATAACCCTTAATTTATACAACTTTTTAAACCAATTCCTTTGTCAAGCTCACGCACCAAAAGGCCGTTTATGTAACCATAATCGGCCTTTTATATGAGTATTATGGGCCAAATCTCATCCATTTTTTGTTTACAAAATGTGAACTCCATTTGATGTGTTAAGGCTATTTTGCCATTTCTTATTTATGGCTAAAAAAGAACAACCTGTTGAAACCCCATTGATGAAGCAATACTTGGATATAAAAGCCAAGTATCCCGGTGCTATTTTATTGTTTCGTGTAGGCGACTTTTACGAAACTTTTGGTGAAGATGCGGTGAAAACAGCCCAGATATTGGGAATTGTATTGACCAAAAGGGCAAATGGATCCGCTGCTCATATTGAGTTGGCAGGATTTCCGCACCACTCTCTCGATACTTATTTACCTAAACTTGTTAGAGCCGGGCAGCGAGTAGCCATTTGCGACCAACTGGAGGACCCTAAATTAACCAAGAAAATTGTTAAAAGAGGGGTAACAGAATTAGTGACTCCCGGTGTATCCTACAACGACAAAGTTCTTGACCACAAACAGAATAATTACCTTTGTGCCATTCATTTTGAAGCCGAAGGATCCGCTGCTGCATTTCTTGACATTAGTACAGGCGAATTCATGACAAGCCAAGGAAGCCATGAGTACATCGAAAAACTGGTTCAAGGGCTAAAACCAGCCGAAATTATTCTCAGTAAAAAGCAACAAAAACAGTTTCAACAATTATTTGGTGATGGGTTTTATACTTTTATGCTTGATGAATGGGTTTTCCAGTATCAGTACGCATTTGACAAATTAACTCAACACTTTAATACCCCTACCCTTAAAGGGTATGGCATACAGGATATGCCATTGGCCATTATTGCGGCAGGAGTATGCCTTCATTACCTGAATGAAACCCACCACAACCAGCTTAACCATATCCAAGCCGTTTCAAGAATTGATGAAGATAAGTATGTTTGGTTAGACCGTTTTACCATCAGCAACTTGGAATTATTGTATCCAAATCATGATCATGGTAAAGCCCTTATTGATGTGTTAGATGAAACTGTTACCCCAATGGGAGCCCGTTTGCTAAAAAAATGGTTGGTATTGCCTTTAAAAGAAAAACAATTGATTGATGAGCGGTTGCAAATTGTTTATGCAGTTAGTCAAGATAACATCCATTTGACAAACTTAACCAGTGAGCTTAAACAACTTGGCGATTTGGAACGCATGGTTTCCAAAGTAGCCATGCGTAGAATTAACCCAAGAGAATTGGCCCAACTGAATCGTTCCTTAAAACACATTATCCCGATTAAAGCCAGTTTATTGCAAAGCACCGATAGCCAATTGCAAAAGTTGGGTCATCAAATTATTGATTGCCATTGGGTAATTGAAACCATTGATAAAACACTTAAAGCTGACCCTCCTGCCTTGTTACACAAGGGCGAACTAATTAATGATGGAATTCATCATGAGTTAGATGAACTGCGAAAAATTGCTTACCACGGTAAAGATTACCTGCTCCAGATACAACAAACAGAACAACAAAAAACAGGTATCCCCTCTTTAAAGGTTGCCTTTAATAATGTATTTGGTTACTATTTGGAAGTAACCAATGTGCACAAGGGAAAAGTACCTGCCGAGTGGATTAGAAAACAAACCTTAACGAATGCCGAGCGTTATATCACTGAAGAGTTAAAACAGTATGAAGAGAAGATTTTAGGCGCGGAAGAAAAAATAAGTGCGATTGAGGAGCAATTGTTTCATGAGCTTGTTAATAGCTTAGGCGATTATGTTCATGCCATTCAAGCCAATGCATCAATACTTGCTAAAATTGATTGTTTATGCTGCTTTGCCCACATCGCCAATAAAAACCACTACACCAAACCAGAAATTAATACTGAGCACAAACTTGTATTAAAGGACAGCAGACACCCGGTAATTGAAAAGCAGCTCCCTATTGGCGAGAAATATGTACCTAATGATATTTATCTTGACCGAGATAGCCAGCAAATTATCATACTTACCGGACCTAACATGGCCGGAAAATCCGCTTTGTTAAGGCAAACAGCCTTAAATGTTATTATGGCACAAATTGGCAGTTTTGTTCCTGCTTCTTATGCACAAATAGGATTAGTAGACAAAATATTTACAAGGGTTGGAGCAAGTGATAATATCAGCAGTGGTGAAAGTACATTTATGGTGGAAATGACCGAAACAGCCAGCATATTAAACAACCTTTCGGTTAACAGCCTTATTTTACTTGATGAAATTGGACGAGGAACCAGTACTTATGATGGTGTTTCAATTGCTTGGGCTATTGCAGAGTTTTTATGCAACCATCCTGCCAAACCCAAAACACTGTTTGCAACGCACTATCATGAGTTAAATGAGCTAGAAAAAAACAACTCGGGCATAAAAAACTTCCACATTCAGATTAAAGAGACTAAAGATAAGATAATATTCATCAGAAAACTGGCAGAAGGAGGCAGCGAGCATAGCTTCGGTATTCATGTAGCTAAAATTGCCGGCATCCCGCAAATAGTAGTAAACCGAGCAAATGTTATTTTAAAAGAGCTAGAGTCGCAACGGGATTTAACACCTAAAAAAAACGGCTCCATCAACATTAACCCTGTTCAACTCTCTATGTTTAAGTTGGATGATCCAGTACTTGAACAAATCAAAGCCGACTTGCAAGTACTTGATGTTAACACCATTTCGCCAATTGAAGCCCTGATGAAATTACATGAGATAAAGAAAATGATAAAATAATTTTATTATTTTGGCACCCAATGAAAAAACAGGCTGCGTGCTTTATTTCTTTATTAGGGTTAATTTTTTGCACTAAAGCAAGCATGGGGCAATACTCCCGGCTTGGTTTTCATAAGCTCACCATTGAAGATGGACTTTCTCAAAGTTTTGTTCAAGCTATTGTACAGGATAAATATGGTTTTATTTGGTTTGGAACCCAAGATGGTTTAAACCAATATGATAACTACTCATTTAAAGTATTTAGAAAAAGTGCCGGACTAACCGGAGATGCCATTAAAGCACTTTTGATTGTAAATGACACCTTGCTTTGGATTGGCACAAGAGGAACCGGTATTGATATCATGAACCTCAAAACCTACAAAATCATTAAACACATCAATACATCAAACAGCAGTATCAACAGCAATGTAATTAACCATTTAAAGTTAGACAAGAAAAAGCAAGTTTGGGTAGCCACTGATAATGGCATCAATGTAATTAACGATAAGTATTTGATAACTTCCTTATTTAAAAGTAAAAATAATATTAGAGAACACATCAATTGTATTGAATTTGATGAGGATGGAAATAAGGCTTGGTTTACTACCGAATTTAGTGGTGTTTTTTCTATTCAAAACAACAAAATAACCAAATATAACATATTAAATACCAAGCCATTAAAATCATTCGACAACTTGGTGATTGACCATTATGGTACTGTATGGGTTTGCACCAATAATGGTTTGTTTTATAAAAAAAGAAATGAAGCCTATTTCACGGAAAAGGTTATTTCAGGTTACGCAAATATCAAATTCCACGTGCATCATATATTTAAAGACCGAAATGGTTATTTATGGTTTAGTGCACTAACTGCGGGTTTATTTAGGTTTGATCCTGTAACTGGAAAGACAGAAACTTACTCAGAAAAAAACCAAAGCACCAATAGGTTTGATATGATATGCAATGTAAGCTCTTGCATTGATCAATCGGGCATGATATGGATAGGAACAAATGGCCATGGAGTGCAGTACTTTCAGCCAAAAGCTTCGTTTAAAACCATATCTTATGATATTCATTCGCCATTTCGTACATCCGGCAAAAGTATTAGACGAATAGCCGGTTATAATGGCGATAGTAACCTCATTTGGATCGCCTCTTACAGTGGGCTTGATTTATTTGATAAAAATAAAGGACACATCATTAATTACAATACGGCAAACGACCAAGATAAAGGAATGACTTGTGATGCCATTTATGATATTTACCACAGTAAAACTACCAATCACGTAATACTGGGAACAGAAGGAAAAGGTTTGTTGCTGTTAAATTTAAAAACACAACGTTTTTTTACTCCCATATTGCCCAAACATGTTCCTGAAATTGTACTAACATTTAAGTTATTAAAAGGCGAATCAAATGATGTTTGGATAGGTGCAAATAAAGGCCTTTACCTTTATAACGAAAAAAGTAATACCATCTCTTCTGTTTATGTAGCAGCAGGTGAAACAGAAAATTTCACCATTTTTGATATTGATATCGTTGGTCGTTTACTGCTCCTGTCTACCAAAAATGGGCTTTACGTATTTAACAGAGATAACAACACTTGCACCAATGTAAGTTTAAAACTTAATCAAATTAGCGAGCCTCATGTGAATTCTGTTTTGGTTGATTCAAACATATTGTGGGTGGCTACTAAAGGAAGCGGATTGATTAAATATAGTTATCAAATCTCAAGCAATAACCTGCTTAAAATTAACCAACTTCATCATTACTCTGTAACAACGGGTTTCCCAAATGATGTAGCTTATGGTGCACTTAAGGATAACAACAAGGAAATTTGGGTAAGCACCAATAATGGGCTAGCTAAAATCAATCCAAATACACATGCTATCAATACATTTAATTACAATGATGGGTTGCAAGGAAATGAGTTTAATGGAAACAGTTATTTTAAAGATGAACAAGGCTGTTTGTATTTTGGTGGAATTAATGGCCTAAGTTATTTTAATCCCAGCACGCTTTACAGCAACAAAAAAAAACCAACCATTTCATTTACCTCTTTTAACATATTTAATGCCCCGGTTGATACCAATTTTAACTTGAATGAAATAGATGAACTGCCTATAAAGTATTCAGACAATGTGATTACTTTCTCTTTCGCTTCTTCCGATTATACTTCTCAAAAAAGACTTCAATATGCCTACCAATTAAAAGGTTTCAGCGATAAAGTCATTCAACTTGGCCACACCAATACAGTTACTTTTACCAACCTCGATCCAGGCAAATATGAGTTAAAAATTATTGGTTCGAATAGTGACGGAATTTGGAATGAAGAAGGGCGTATCCTACGCATTAACATCATTCCTCCATTTTGGCGAACCAATTGGTTTTATGCTTCTGTTGTATTGCTTCTTTTATGTGCCGTTTATTTAATTATAAGTTTACGAACCCGAAGCATTCGTTTGGCGAACATCAAATTAGAAAAAATGGTTACTCAACGTACCAACGAAATTGTCGAAAAAAATCGTGAATTAGCAATGGCTAAAGATATTGCTGAGAAATCAACTAAAGCTAAGTCTGAGTTTTTAGCAACCATGAGCCATGAGATAAGAACACCCATGAATGGCGTTGTGGGTATGGTAAGTATATTGGAGCATGCCTCGTTAACTCCCGAACAAAAAGGCTTTGTTGACGTCATAAAGGCATCAACTGATAATTTGCTGCAAGTTATTAATGATATTCTTGATTTTTCGAAAATAGAATCCGGCAAGTTGGAACTCTATATTGAAAAAATTGACCTCCATAAAATTGTATTAAATAGTGTTGAATTATTTACGCCTAAGGCAACTGAAAAAGGCATAGAGTTAATGTGTTTTATACATCCCAATGTCCCTGCTTTTATCCAATCAGATGAAGCACGTTTAAAACAAATTCTCTATAATTTAATTAATAATGCGATAAAATTTACCCCAGCCGGGCACGTGTTTGTTGAAGTAACCACCAATCAACAACAAACAAATAACTCTACTGAACTGGTTTTTAAAATTATTGATACAGGCATCGGCATAGCCCAAGATAAGTTGCATAAAATATTTGAGGTATTTACGCAAGCTGACGGCTCTACATCAAGAAAATACGGTGGCACAGGCTTAGGCTTGAGTGTTTGCCAAAACTTGGTGGCCCTCTTAAAAGGCCATATAACGGTAGAAAGCAAATTAAACACTGGCTCTACATTTTGTTTTACAATACCTTGCCAGTTTATACAACAAGAAAAGCAAGCCTTGGTTATTGGTGAGCCTGCTACTAAAAATGTGCTTGTACATTTTTTAAATCCATTAAACAATGAAATTATTCAAAAACATATTGCTTATTTAAACGGTGTTGCCAATAAAAGCTGGATAAACGTAACCGTTATTTCTTTAAACAGCCAGCTCTTGCAAACCATTAATGCGCAAAAAATAGATGTTATTTTAACCGATCAATTTACAGCCATAGAACTTATCAGTAAGTTTGGCCTTAACAATATTGAAGTAGGCTATTTTAGTAATGCCAAAATACCTGAATCAGTTACTTCTAAATATTTACTACAAAAACCAATTACTTTAGAAAAAATAGTCACTACTCTTGGTGATGGCAACCCCAAAAAACCGGTTCCTACAGGTCAACATCTTGACTTAACTCCTTTAGGAAACACTTATCCGTTAAAAATACTTATTGCTGAAGATAACCTCATTAATCAGAATATTTTTAAACGCATGTTTAAGCTTTTAGGTTACGAAGTTTCCGTAGTTGAGAATGGAGGCCAAGCTTACACAAAGTGTACCCAAAATGTATACGACTTGGTGTTTATGGATATACATATGCCTGAAGTAGATGGTATTGAAGCCACTAAAAAAATTATTGCCCGAATGCAGGAGCAGGCTCCGATAATTATTGCGCTTACAGCAAGCGTAATTACTGAGGAAATTAATGTTTATAAAGAAGCCGGAATGAAAGATGTATTGGCAAAACCATTAACCCTTGAAGATGCCAGAACGTGTCTTTTAAAGTGGGGAGAGCATATTATCACAACTAAAAAACATTGATAAATTGCTTTTTATCAGGGCAGTTCAATAACCACGTGTATTTTTTTTTGTTAAAAATTTGCACAATTAAAAATATGCCTATATTTGCACCTCGTTAATCGTTAGTAGCGATTCATGCGAAAGTAGCTCAGCTGGTAGAGCGCAACCTTGCCAAGGTTGAGGTCGCGAGTTCGAACCTCGTCTTTCGCTCCAAACTAAATCGGGTTTGAGTTTTTGTGAAAATTCACCAAACGCTCAAACCTGTTTTTGTATAAGTTCTTTATTACTTTGCCCGGGTGGTGGAATTGGTAGACACGCAGGACTTAAAATCCTGTATCCTTTAAAGATGTGCGGGTTCAAGTCCCGCCTCGGGTACCACAATTAACATGTTAAATACCTATCGCATGAATAAATTATTTGCTACATTCGTTGTTATCACTTCTTTGTCAGCCTGTCATTACGGACAAGATGAGGCCAAACAAACACTTGAACGTAATGAAAAGTACAAAACTGAAAAGGCAGAGTACTCTATAAATCGTGCAGGAGAATACGGTAACCCTAACAACACGCAAAAGCCAGATACGATGGTTGCAAAACCTGCTAATGACACTACTTCAGTAAAATAAGTTTAATACTACTAAAAAAAGCCATGTTCAAACACATGGCTTTTTTTATGTTGTTTATTTACCAATTGGCCAATTTTATTTTACGCTATTTATTAGCTATTATTGATGCCTATGGCTGAAGAACTCCGTATTTCCAATACCTCAAAAGTTGCAATGTATGAGGAACTTATGCCTCAAATAAAGTCGCTAATTGCAGGAGAACCTAATCTTATTGCCAACTTAGCCAATATTGCAGGTGCACTCAAACAAACCTTTAACTTGTGGTGGGTGGGATTTTACCTGGTTGACAAACAAGAATTGGTTTTAGGTCCATTTCAAGGGCCGATTGCTTGCACCAGAATTGGCTACAATAAAGGGGTTTGCGGCACCGCCTGGGCTAATGCCAAAACCATACTTGTGCCTAATGTAGAAGAATTCCCCGGACATATTGCATGCAGTGCCGCAAGCAAGAGTGAGATTGTGGTTCCAATAATTAAAGACAATACCATATTTGGTGTGCTTGATTGTGACAGTGAATTTTTAAACCATTTTGACGAAACAGATCGCATTTATCTGGAACAACTATGCGACCTCATTGCTAAAATCATATCATGAAAAACACCATTAATAAAAAACTTTTTAGTTTGATTGCAGTAGCCGCCCTTGGGTACTTTGTTGATATCTATGATTTGATTGTGTTTAATGTAGTGAAAAACGAAAGCTTAAAGGCTCTTGGTTTTTCAGGCGAGGCACTTAAAAATAGTGAAATATACCTATTTAATGTTCAAATGACGGGGATGTTATTGGGAGGTATTTTATGGGGAATACTGGGAGACCGCAAAGGCAGGGTATCTGTATTGTTTGGCTCCATTTTTTTATACTCGGTAGCTAACATTGCAAATGCATTTGTTACCAGCATAGAAAGTTATGCATTGTGGCGGTTTATTGCAGGTTTAGGTTTGGCGGGAGAGTTAGGGGCAGGTATCACCTTAATAACCGAAAACATGGATAGGCAAAAGCGTGGATACGGAACCATGATTATAGTAACCTTCGGGGCGCTTGGGGCCGTAGCAGCCAGTTTGGTTGGCAAAAACTTTGGCTGGCAAACCACTTATATTACTGGCGGCTGCATGGGTTTAGCTTTATTACTGCTTAGGGCAGGGGCATTTGAGAGTGGGCTTTACGAACAAGCAAAATTGCATACCCATATTAAAAGAGGCAATTTTTTTATGCTCTTCTCCAATGCACAAACGCTTAAAAAATACTTAGCCTGCATTGGAATTGGGCTACCTGTTTGGTTTGTTATTGGTGTACTTATTAACCTTAGTAACCGTTTTGCCGCAAATAATCATATAGCCATTGATGTGGCAGATTGTGTAATGTACGCGTACTTAGGCCTATCCATTGGAGATTTACTAAGTGGTTTATTAAGCCAGTTCATGAAAAGTCGCAAAAAAGTGGTTTTAATTTAT
>RDYC01000019.1 GCA_004293295.1 Bacteroidota bacterium | reverse complement strand
GCCTTTGAAGCTTTCGGCTAAATCTAGCAAACGCTCTGTGGCATCTTCTCTTCTATTTAATAAAACATCTTCAACATGTTCAAGTAAAACCTTGTCAATTTCATCATAAATCTCTAACATTTCAGGATTCACAATTCCCATCGTCATTCCGTTTTGGATGGCATGATACAAGAAGGCAGAATGCATCGCCTCACGCACTTTATCGTTTCCACGGAAAGAAAAAGACACGTTACTCACTCCACCAGAAATATTTGCATACGGAAGATTTTCGCGAATCCATTTGGTTGCTCGGAAGAAATCTAATGCATTTAATTTATGCTCTTCCATTCCGGTTGCAACTGGAAAAATATTAGGGTCGAAAATGATATCTTCAGCAGGAAAACCAACTTGGTCAACCAAAATATCATAACTTCTTTTACAGATTTCGATACGTCTTTCGTAAGTATCGGCTTGACCCTTTTCATCAAAAGCCATAACAATTACAGCTGCTCCGTATCGTTTAATTAATTTGGCATTATGAATGAAAGTAGCTTCTCCTTCTTTTAAAGAAATGGAGTTTACCACACCTTTTCCTTGAATGACTTTCAAACCCGCTTCTATAATTTCCCATTTTGAAGAATCAATCATAACAGGAACTCTTGCAATATCGGGTTCGGCTGCGATTAGATTAAGGAATTTTGTCATAGCATAAACGCCATCTAACATTCCTTCATCCATGTTGACATCGATGATTTGTGCACCACCTTCTACTTGAGTGCGCGCGATATCTAAGGCTTCATCATATTTTTCTTCTTTTATTAAACGAAGAAATTTTCTAGAACCTGTAACATTTGTTCGTTCTCCAACATTAACAAAATTGGTTTCTGGAGTTACAATCAAAGGTTCTAAACCTGATAATTTTAAATATTTATCGGAATTATAACTCATTACTTATTCTTTTATAATGTTTTGCAACAGACTCCCAAAAGACTTTACTATCACTAACATACTGGCAAACCCAACATCGTTGTGAATTTAAAAATGATTCGAAATTTATTTTTATTGTTCTGTTTTTCATTGTAATATTTTTTGCCACGGATTTCACCGATTAAACGGATTTCAATTGTTGCTTCCTAGGTTTAAATTCTTTTGCAACCTCAGCAATTAATTTGATGTGTTCTGGCGTTGTTCCGCAACAGCCACCTATAATATTTACTAAATTTTCCTGTAAATATTCCCGAATTAATTGTTGCATTTCTTCAGGCGTTTGGTCATATTGTCCAAATGCATTTGGTAAACCAGCATTTGGATGTGCTGAAATATTCAACGAGGTATTATTTCCCAATGCTTTTAAATACGGTTTCAATTGGTCAGCCCCTAAAGCGCAATTAAACCCAACACTTAACAATGGAATATGTGAAATCGAAATCAAAAAAGCTTCCACTGTTTGTCCCGATAATGTTCTTCCAGAAGCATCGGTAATAGTACCTGAAACCATCACTGGAATATCGATATTGCGTTCTTCTTTTACTTCTTCAATTGCAAACAAAGCCGCTTTTGCATTGAGCGTATCGAAAATTGTTTCTACCAAAAGTAAATCGCAACCACCATCAATTAAAGCTTCAACTTGTTGTTTGTAAGCGATTTTTAAATCGTCAAAACTCACCGCACGGAATCCTGGGTCATTTACATCAGGTGACATAGATGCCGTTCTGTTGGTTGGACCTATGGAACCTGCTACAAATCTTGGCTTATCTGTGAATTCATCTGCCACTTCATGAGCGATTTTTGCTGATTGAAAATTAAGTTCGTAAACTAAATCTTCTAAATAATAATCTGCCATTCCAATAGTTGTTCCCGAAAAAGTATTGGTTTCTACAATATCAGCACCCGCTTCAAAATAAGCACGAT
>RDYC01000198.1:11047-31403 GCA_004293295.1 Bacteroidota bacterium | reverse complement strand
GCTATTTGTGGTTGATGAGGTGTTATCATCAACAAGATAAAAATTAGCTGCATCAGGGGAGGTGATGTGGTTAAATGACCTGCCCGAAGGCACGTTGGATACTAAACTCCAGGTTAGTCCACCCTCAGTACTTTTAAATAATTTGCCATCTGAGGTGGTCAACAACGCCCGCTTTAAATCCGGCATGGTTACGTGCCTTTGCGTGCCAGAAGTAAGTCCACTTATTGCTGCAGTTGCAGTCCATGGATTTGCGGAAGGAGCAGCACTTGTGACTTTATATACCAAACACTGCGTTCCATTGGTAGCAATTACACCATTGCGTTTGCCCGCAAAACTTACTGAAAGTAAGTTGGTGCTTCCCGCCAAACTTGAACCAGTGGTTGCCAGTGTGGTATTTTCAACCCAACTTGCGGCTGCACCAAAATCACTGCCGTTCACCATAAATACTTTCATATTATCACCCACGGCAACGGCAAACTTGCTGTCTAAAATGGTTACATCATTTAAGCTTCCTGTAACCGCGTGAGTGGTCCATACTTCACCGCCATCTTTGGTAACCGCAATTACATTATTACCAACAGCTACGCCATTCGTGGCATCATAAAAACTAACCCCTTTAAGGTCGGCAGGAGTCTTACTATCCTTTACCTGCCAGGTTACTCCTTTATCAATTGATTTCAAAATAAGCCCACCATTGCCTACCGCAAAAGCTATGTTTGTTTTGGCAGGTACGGTAACATCATTTAGGATATTAAATATTGATGTAGAGGCAAATTTGGCTTGAACAACCGCAGGTGAATTAGGTGATGGTGGTGGTGGTGGAGTATATTTGTAGGCATACAAACTCAGGTTGGTATTTGGCACACTACTTTGATCATTTTGAGCAGTGGTAGTTTTATTGCCACCTGCAAACACCCAGAAATCAGCAGTACTTAATTTATGAACGGCCAATGCAGCGTAAGTACCCGTTACATTTAAGCCCAAAACAGTAAGTTGTATTGGAGCAGTGTTTGATGTGTGCAGGTCAATTTCGTATACTTGTTTTTGGTTATTGGTGGGGTTAACCCCTGCAACAACAGCTCTTTTTACAGCAGCAGAAAACTCCTTCATCACTGCATTGGATACTACAAAATTTGCAGGAACTGGATTGGTGGTGGTTTCTGTAAAATTAGCAGCAGAAGTCCCTAATAATACGGTGCTGTGCGTTCCATCGTTGGTAAAGGCATACGCATTGTGCACACCAGTATAAGAACCAAATGTTACCTCATCAATATCCGTTTTTTTATTGGTGTGCTGTTGCTGCCAGCTTAAGCCATTGTCTGTGCTGCGAATAATGGTGCCATTTTTACCCACAGCCACCGCTGTATAAACACTGCTAAAAAACGATACTTTTACTGTTTTTAAATCTGGAAGAGTAACCTTATTTGATTTATTCTCCCACACTAATGCGTTTGCTGGTGAGGTAAAAATACTTCCTCCCTGCCCCACGGCTAATAGAGGACTGGTTAATAAATCTGTTTCAGCCCAGAATGCATTGATTGGATTGCCTGTAATTGCGCCTTTGGTATAGGTTACCCATGAAGTTATTGGCAACAACAAATGAATACGCTCAATAACGCCATTTGCTGTATATGCATAACCTGCATTTAGCGAATTAAAGAATAAGCCCTTGTAATTGTTGCTGCCACTTTTTAGTGTGACTACGTAATTTGTAGTAGTCGCATTAAATTCAATTTTAAACAATTGTCCTGTATTGGTTACTACCGCACCTGTTTCCAAAGAAGCAAACTGTATGTCTGTTATGGAATTGCTTATTCCTAAACCAGATAGGATGGTTGAAGTGGAAGTGGCTGTATTAATAACCTGAATGAAACCGGTATTTCCGCCAATGGCAAAAGTGCTTGCACTGGATACGCTGATGCAATTTACTCCGCCAGTAAGGGTGTTTGTATGAATGGTACTTATTGTTCCGGCTGCATCATATTTATAAACATCTCCAATGGACGTAACAATGTACACCTCCCCATTAAATTTGTCAAAATCAACCGGATTGGCAATAGTTGGAGTTACGGCTGTCCACGACTCTCCAGCATTGTTTGTGGTGTATAAGGTATTTGCAGCAATGGCTAACCCATTGGTTGAGCTGCTAAAGGCCATTTTACTAAAGTTTAAGACACCAGTGGCTGCCGCATTTATTTTATTCCAGTTGTTTCCTTTATCTATGGACTTATACAGATTGCCATTTTCGCCTGCGGCTACTAAGGTACTTGCACCAGTTGTTGGCAACACGGCTAACGCATTTAATGTTACTGCGGTTGTTTGTGTGCTTAATGTCCATGCTGTTTGTGCGTTGGTTTTATAATATTTTCTATTATCAGTTGATAGGGCAATGGCCAAATAATCCGTTGCAACGGTTGCTCCAATTGCTGCACCCACTTCTTTTACCTGACAATCGGCACAGATGCGTGCTTCAGCAGTCCAGGTATCTCCTTTATTGGTGGTACTCCAAACAAGGCCATTAGCGGCCACAATAAATACTTTGTTGGCCAAATAAAGCACCTCAACAAGCGGTTCGGTTGTTGGGGTGTTTTTGGCAAACCAATTGTCTCCTTCATTGCTGCTATACAATAATTGACCTTGCTTGCTTACTGCATAAACAGTGGTTAAGCTGGAGTTTGTACCAACTGTGGTGAGTGAGGTAATATCACCCCAATTGATTGGGCTTTGTATTTGCTGGAGGCTTGCACCTTGATGAATGACCCCATTTGCTGAGGTGGTGGATAGGCTGCCAACGGCAATACCATCTTCTGGTTTAAAGTATGCGCTTGCTTTAATTTTCTTTAAAGCCAGGCTGGTATTAAAGGCATAATCTGTTTTAAACTCTGTAATGTTAAAGTTATCTTGGTCAGGACTTGATTGCTCCAATATGCCTCCTAGTGAGTTGTATTTGTAGGTTGATGCATAGCTGTGGTCAGTAAAAAAACCACGTTGTTTGGCTATTCTGTCTTTTTTCACCGCATCTAAATCGCCTAAGCCATTGTTTACCACGTTAACTCCCAGTGGGGGAACGGTTCTTACCAAATTATTTGCCTGATCGTAGTAGTACAAGGTGTAGTGCTGTTCGCTTTGGATAAACTTCATTTCAAAGGACTCATACACATCAAGGCATTTGGTAATTAAATCGTCTCTGAATTTAATTTTTTCTTCCTCAATATATTGTTTGTATGCAGATTGGGCATTTAGCTCAATGATATTGCTGATGATGGTTTGACAACTAGGAACCTGTGGTTTAAAGAATATTGGTGTTGGGCAAATACCGGGATTGCACAGTTCTGTAAACTTGACTTCATCCAGCACCCCGTCATGGTTTTGACCATCAAAGTTTTCAACCAATATTTCCACCTTAACCTTTAATGCTTTGTGGTTAAACCACCTGGCTTGTATGGCAAGCCAATCATTTACCGTTGATGTGCTGCCTAATTTTTGTACAATCACATTGTTGATGCGGAGGTACATGGACATATTGGTTGAAGCACTGGTTATCCAACGGGCGGAGAATACATACTCCTTGCCAGTATGCACTGGTGATACGGTTTTTTCCCATACTTTTACCAAAACACCAGGATTATGGCCAACTTGGAAGTGCACAAAATTTCCTACTCCTGGGCTTAGTTGGTCCTTTACAACAGCCCCATTTAGTAGGGTAACGTTTGAAACGTAACGATACTCACCATTCAAAATCGCATTACCAGGCTTATACGCTAAATCAGAAACAAACGAGTTTGGCGACACAAAGTTGAAGTTTCCGTTTGTGAGCAGATTGAGGTCTTTGCAACCGCATACTTTCCTAAAAGATATGTCGTCAATTGCAACAACATTGTCTACTTCTCTTTCAATCCAGTTTAAGGTTAGTTTAATCGCAGTTCGGTTTCCGCTATTAAAGGTATAGGTTACCTTATTCCAGCGGGAAGTGGCATCAAATAACACTTCTCTACCGGTTGCATCTTGGTCGTCAACACTGAGCAATAATTGGTTATTTGTAGTAGAAGCCGCTTTAATAGGGTTGGCATAATAGAAGGACACTTCGTATAAAGTATTTTTCTGAACCGTATAATTATGCTCCCATAATCTTGACAAGGAGCCGTCATTTTTATTTCCTTTAGCCAATAAAAATACACTACCCGCTTCGTCAGTATTGTTGCTCAATTCATTCAAAGAGGGTTCTCCGGAAGGAATTGTTGACAACAATGTATATTGACCCTTATTCAGGTTACTAACTGGACTTTGTGTTGCTTCATGAGGCAAATCACTTACTATGGCTGGTAAATTTGCGGTACCTAGATCAGGGAAGGTACCATAATTTTTAGGTGTTAAATCACTTGCATCACAATCTCCACAAACCGGGCGACTTAAACAAGGCATGTAGCCTTTAATGGTAATGAGGTTACCGCCTTTGGTTTGCACCACTGCTACAAAGTAGCCCTTAGGAGAAGGACGATCAAGATCAGGCTTAATGCTCTTAAACCCTAAAATATCTTGTACCTTCATTCCTGGAACAGGAGGTAGTTCAATTTGTATAGGGCATGGAAGAGGTGGGCAATTGTCGCTCATATAGCCTGAACTTACAACTTGACCTGAAAAACCTCCGCCTACTTGGCCTCCAGAGCCTCCGCCTACTTGGCCTCCAGAACCACCGCCTATTTGGCCCCAAGTACCGCTTTCTTCTCCTTCCTGCCATCCTACATCAGCAAAATCACAGGTACAAATAATCGTTTCCTTGCCAAAATCACTAGGGTCGTTTTCCCCCTCAAAGCATTTACAAGAAGTCGTCAACTTTAATCCACAAATACCATTAGTGGGGTCAGTAAATTTTGCAAATTGATTCGAACATTTATCTACATAAGTTCCATTAACCCGTTTACACATTCTGTATATGTAAATATCTTTATAATCTGGATACTCAAAAACATACCTTATCTTTCCATCCGTGTCAATATAAAAGGTATCATCGTCAAAACAGTCCCAATCTATTTCAAAATAAACATGCTTATTTGTTGGAAGAGGAGCAGGGCCATACTTATCTTTCCAATCTTTATCGTATAAGGTTATCAAAAAAGAATCCCTAATACAATCTTCATGATTAGCATTCAAATTGCAAGGGTTATTAACTTGAAATGTAGAAACAATTACGTTTAAATCAAGTACCAGCTTATCCAAATCCATTGGACTAAGACTACTTGCCTTATAACAACTGCACTCACGCGATGGCCCACCGCCTGGCAAAATATACTCGATGCCATCGCCACCACCACCACCACCGCCACCGCCAGTAAGATCCAAATCTTTTGAAAACCTGGAAAACTCTCCACAATTTAACCTTGCCAACAACTCTGCCTCTTCAGCAAAATCATTGCAATAAGTGGCCTTGGTTAAATAGCTATTGATGTTGTAATTGTTTTGAATATCGTTTTTGCAGGTGCCAAAAACAAAACAGCTTGACGAGCCCCTCACCTCAATGTATTCATGAGTAGAACCATCGGATGCAAATGCCTTGGCAATAAATCCATGGGGTTGGTTGCTTGGGTCAGGTACAATATGAACAAATCGTTTAATGTGTGCCAATGTTAACGAGGTGGTGGAAGTAATATTAAAAACAATATCACATTGACCAAGATTGGAACTTCCTGTTGCCCCTTTTATGGTGGCAACCATAAACTTTGGATTTGAAGCAGAGTAATTGGTTTGCCAAGACCAAGCCTCATTCAGGTTTACCAAACTAGGCGAAATGGCTTGATCAAATTCAAACTTAAGGTTTGATGTTAAGCTCGACAAAAACCGACCACTGGTTAAATTAACCACTGCTGTTGAGGTAAACTCGGGAGTAACAGCAGGTATGGTTCCATTGCAATCGTTTTGTGTTGCATCAGGTTCCGAAGCCAGTATGTTAAACACATTTACCAACTCCATAGCCAATTTGGTAGGCTCACAAATTGGGGCCAATGTGCAATTGGCAATATCCATACAACTGATTTTGCCTTCTAACATTACCTGATAAGATGCTGCAATATCAAAGGCTGGATCGTTTGGCTTACGCGGGTTAAAATAAGCCAATACCTCGAAGGTGTTGTTTACTCCCGTTACCAGCGTGGGGTTGTGTTTGTATTTTAAATTATACAAACCAATGAGTTGGTTAAACATCTGCAATGGTTTTCTAAAAGCAGCGGGTACCACCAATTGTACCTCACAATTTCCAATATTGCCAATTAGTTCTTCGTCTTTGTTTGAAGTAACTGTCCACTCAATATCTTGGCCTGACACCCCGAGCTTAGTTTTAAACTCTTGGTCAATCATGTTAAAGTTATCGTCCGCAGTATTGTTGCAACTCCATATATTCCTACTTTTAACAATTTCAAGGGATGCCAGCTTGTTAAGCACGCCTTCTAATTGACTGGCCACCGGACACTTATCGCATTGGTTATACACTGCAAGGTTTGCACCTTTATTGGTTTGGTCAAGTATAGCTGTTTGATTAGTTTGGCTCAATACATAGGTTTCTTCTCCATCTGGATTATAGGCCAACACATCATCAAATGAATTTATCTTTAAGACATCGGTTGAAATGGGAAATCTGGATGTTTTATCTTGGTATAAATAGGCTCTTGACCAATTGCAAGGCTGTTCAAAATTAAAGTATTGCGACCACCAAAAGCCAAAAAACCATGGTGATGATGCAGCCCATAAATTCGCTTGCACGCTGCACAATGGAAACTTAAGAAACCCATATTTTGTTGGGTTAAAATTGCTATTTCCAATACAGCCGTTGTAGCCGGCAAACTGAGGGTCTTTAATACTTAACTTTGCAAAGCTTTTTTGTTGTATACGTTGTTTTAAACTTTGGTAAAGCCCCTTAAATATCTTCCAAAACCGATCTACATCTCCTGCATTTAGTATAGTTGGATTGTTAATATCAAAGTTGAAGGTGTTGGTTGTATTGCAATTTCCTAAATTCTCGTTGGGGTGGTTAGCCAAATGGTAAGCAATTTGCCAAATGGAATAATCGGTGGAGCCATCTGTTGCAAACTTTTGCATCATATTGGCCATTGACTCATACTCTTGCCTAGTGAGGTGCGTATTTACACTAACATCAAAATAGGGATCAACAACCCCTTGTGCGGGGTTGTTTCCGTTCCATCCAGTGCCAATAGGATTAAGCTCACCTGCTAATATATTGTTACCAAACAACTGTCTTGCAGCATCATACCTTTCTGTATAATTCCACTTTTCATCAAAATCATGGCTTGCTTTAAATTCATTACTTCCACATAGTATATATAGTGGATATTCCGGATGATACATCACCAAGGAGCGTGCCCATGAAGGTTTAAAATAGCTAATAAAATCTTCTATTCTTAATAAATATTGTGGTTCTGCAAAATAAGCACCATCAATGGTGACGTAATCACTAACCTCAGGCCGAAGCACTTTTTTGCCATCAATTTCCACCTCTGCTAAAGCAATGTAGTCTATCTCTCCTTTTTCATTAAAATAATGGGGTTGGTTATTTTCTGTATAAGGATATTTCCAGCTAGCTAATCGGCCATTAAAAGATGCTTTTAGGGGTAAAAAGTTGGAGTGGTTAAATACAGACAACGGGTGTAAATAGGGTTTAATCGCATTTGATGCCTGATATTCCTGAATAACCCCTCCATCCATTAGTTTTTTCTCGAAAATTTCTCCGTACTGTCCATTCGGACTCATGTCTAACAACATCGTCTCATATGCTGTTTCACACTTTTTTGAGGTAACCTCGCAACGTGCGTTACATTTTGCCACCAACTCATCATACGCTTGTTGCGTTAACTCGGGGTAGTTGGCTAAACGGGTTGTACCTGAATAATTGGTGTATGGTCCAAGTCTGTTTAAACATTCTTCACAATTCATGTCGCAATCATATACACCATTAATAAATGCAAACTGATCCCTGAAATAATCAATGCTTTTAAAGCAGCTTATGTTCCTATTGATGTAATCATTTACATAATAATTCAACACCTTTTCGTTTAGCACCAATTCCTTTTTGAGTTGATAAGCCCCTTCTTTTAATTTTAGGTTTGTTACACCATTGCGAGTTCTCCATGTATCACCCAAGACTCCGGATGGAATATTATTGTTGATTGATGGGGTATTGCTGGCATTTGTAGAGCATCTGGTTAAACTATTGTAAGTAGGTGATGCGCTTGTAATGTCTGTAAAGATGCTTTGTCCAATTAATGTGGTGGTGCTGCTTGGTGTGCTTGCATTGATTCCTGCTAAATACTCAACCCCACACTCATCCGTAAGACTTATTTTTAAGTCAAACACACAATCAAAACAAAATTCTTTAATGGTTGGGGTATTGCATGTATAGGTTATACGTTTGCCTCTATTCTCATACCCAAAAAAGTAATCTTGCTCCTTATCAACCAACAGGGTGCGGTTCATTTTTAAGCTTCTGGTGCTTAAATCAAAAATATTCTCGCTACCTCGTTCTCCAAAAGAAAATGCGGGTTTGTTCAATAAATCAACCTTAAAATCAGGCGTGGTTGCTAAATTAACTGTTCTAATTGAGGTAAGTGAAGCAGGATCGTTACCAGACAAATTGCTGGCAATAACTTTACCTGCAGGATTCAGGTATGAAATGCTCACTTGTCCATTGGGGTCAATCACCATGTTTTTATTGTACCCAACGGCATTGCCCACCTCATAACCAAATAAACGGTCTAGCTCTTCCTGAAAGGGTTTGCCATAAAAATGCCGTGATACTTTTTGCGAACCCAATTTAAAATCTGCACCTACACCTGTTTTTATTTTAATGTCACCGGTGTTGTCTGGTGTATAAATGGTTTGACTAAACGGATATCCCTCAGCATTGGGTATGTACTTTTCGAACTGTTTAAGATAGGCATTGTTTAGGCTTAAACCCGCTGCAACACTGCTGGATGGCGAATAGTAATTGGCACTTCCGGTTGCTGTATTCATTGCTGGTGTTGCGGTTGAGCATGCAGCTGCATCTATATCAAAATCTAACCTGCTATATGCTTTATTCGCGCTATTGGTACTGAAATTCTTTTTATAACTAATTTTTGATTCGGTATGTGGGGCAGGAAGTACCTCTATTGCGGGTCTTCCTTCATGGTCATAAATCTTTTCTGATACAAGTACACGGTCAAATATATTTGATTTCACCAAGGTTTGTCTGCTCCTTAAAGTGCCATCAAAGTAACTCACACCCACTTTATGTTTACCTTCTTCGGCAAATGAAAAATCGTACGACCAATTTAATTTTTCTTCATGAGCATTGGTTGAGTTAATTAAAGCATAACAAGCGGCATTTAAATCAGATAATAATAAGCAGGGCGATGTACATTGGTTATCCGTTGACCAATACCCTGGGACCAAACTGGTAAAACCATCATCGGCTATTTTTCCATATCCCCGTACCCTGAAAACAACATATCCTTGTCCATAAATTAATGGTATTTCAAATGAATTGTTGGTTACAGTTACCCTCGTTGAATTCCACCTAAAACTGCTGCCATGGTAAGTGATAGCATTAGTAGGTACAAGTGTTTGGCCTAAGTTGCTCACGTGAAACCACTCCAAATCATATTGTTCAGCCCAGACAGCGGGAGTCCAACTGATGCGAAGGTTATTTGCAGTAAATACTGCGCTGACGCTGCTTGCTGGTATTTGATTTAAGGAAGAGTATGCGGTTGCAAAATTAAAGGTATAATACCTTTCTGTTTCAATTTCTGCATAAAACAATAGGTTTGCCGTGTTATTTAAGCTCGTTACTGCTAGTATCTGCACCGTCAATTCATAACCGGCAAATCCGCCCGCTTGGTCAGTAAATTCATAGATATTTTGGTCGTTATAAGTATTAAGTGGGTTATAATTAATAGTGATGTTTTTATCATGGGTTTGTGTTGTGAATGTGGTACTGTTACCTGAATATGTTTTGGTAGTAATCCTAAGCAATACGTTGCATAAATAAGCATTAGGCTGAAAAGTTCTGTTCTGCTGATCAACCTTAAAGATAAGCCTATTGGTTACTTTCTTATTGTAAAAGTTAGCAAATTGCCTGTCGTGATGGGTGGGGTTTGAAGCTATTTCTGCACCCATATTTGCATACTGTCCATCAGCAATGGTCATGGTATTGGACACCCTTAAATCAGCAGTGCGCCAGATGGGTGAAGAAACTTTTTCATTTGCGGCAAAGGCACTTAACTGTGTGGCTATTGCCAATAATGCAAAAAAGCACTGTAATATAAATTTTTTCATGGCCTAATGGTGTTATCTTTTGGGTGAAAGTTGGTCTATAAGCGTGTATTGTTGATAGGAAGTTGTTTTTTTCCAGCTCCCGTCTTTTTGCTGTAGGTATCTATTAAACGCAAAATCCTTTTCTGAAAAATTCTTGACGATTTTAACTTGGTTGTATACAATTTCAATACGTGGTTTTTTTAAATTCCCTTCAACCACCTCTTTTCCATCTTGTAAAGAGGAATATATTTCCATTTTAGTGATGTAGAATTTATCTTGGTGAAAGTAAATTTTGATTTTATCAAACGTATTTCCTTTATAAAATAGCGTGTAAGAAGCCATGCTATTTTGCTCCTTATTGTATTGAACTTTCTTACATAATTATAATAAAGATGGCAATTGTTTTTCCAAATCCATTTCTGTAATTTGATCCTGTTGTTCTTTTCTGGACGATAGAAATATGCTTTTTGCATTGTCATCAACAGCCAAATAGGCATTCGGTGTAGTGATGGTTTGCATGTTATCAATTTCATAGTATTGATATCCTTTCCACCTTTTAAGTGCTCCCTTTTTCTCTTGTAGCACCTGATTGCTTGTCCACGAATCGTAAACCTTAAAAGCCACATCAGCCTGAATGGCGTTTTTCATGTAAAATGCATTAATTTTCACAAAGTCTTCTGTTGCGTTTTGAGACCAAGTGATGCTGCAACTAAAAAGTGCAACTGCTATTAATAGTTGGAGTTTCATGGTTATCTTTTGCTTGAGTTACTGCCTGCTTCTTTAATGGTCATTACTCCTCTTTCGGTTTCTTTTTTCACCCGTTTAAGCTTACCTTCTTCATCGTATTCGTAAAAAGTGGCGTAGTTATTTTCATCCATTTGTGCCATTAATTTTTGGCTCATTGGGTCGTAAACAAACGATTTCATGTCTGCCCGAAAAGGGAAAACCCTGATATCGTCATAATAAACATTGTGTCCCGTTGTATTGGTTGAATAACCTTTTAAATCAATCTGTATTGACGTAGCATTTGCAGGAATAGTAAATTCCCTTTCTACTTTTTGCCACCCATCAATGATTGGTCCTGAAGGGGTGAATACTTCAACAGCAGGTACAGGAGGTGTGCCAGTATATATATACGACACTTCAATCCTAGGCTCTGTGAACGTGGTTAGACCACCAGCAGGGATATAGTCTTGTTTTACCCAGGCACTTAGCACATATTTATTATTAACCAGTGGTGCAAATGACCCAATGCAATCGCTGCATGAAAGCAGAAAAGCAGCATCTCCTGATTGAATTTCAACTGTCCTTTCATACCATTTTGTGCAGCCAAGCCCTGCTGTTGGGCAATTTGCACTGGTAAAACCAGATTCAACATCTACCCTAACCTTATAAGTACCAGGCTCTATAAATTGGTAGTTAAACTTTGTATTGCTTGCACTGTTGCTTGAAGTATATACCAACACATTACTGCCTGAAACTACCTTATACACCCTCCATTGGAAAAGCTCTTGACCTCCGCCAATGCCATAACTATTATTAGCGGGGCCCTCAAATGATATATTGGATCCCGGCTGCAACAAACCAGTGTAAGCAATTCCAACAGAAGGCTCTAAATCAAGATATGCGTACCCATAATCGTGATTTCCTTTGCAATAAGAAGCCGAGACCGCAAGAATAAAATCATGATAAGTTTCTCCAGCATCTATATAAGGTAAAAAATTAATGGTATTCATGGTCCAATCCTTAAATTTGGAATTACCAGCAACACCAATAGTTCCGCCTGTGCCCCAAGTACTTGATCTATTGGGATTAACTTGAAGACCAGGCACCTCGTTTACCGCTTTGGCATTAATAAACACGCCTTCACAGCACATCTCATCACAACACTCATTCAAGTTGGTGCCATTTGCACAATCCCCTCCATTTTTCAGCTTGTACACTTGTACCCTGAAATAGGCATCTTGCCCATCCCCATGACCAAAATAATTGCTTAAGGCTACTGCATATTTATAGGCCAAATATGGGTCGGACTTGTATATTCTAACTTTTCTTACCGCCATTACTGCCGAGTTATAACTTCCCCATATTTTCTCCCGATAGTTATCAAAACCAGGAGGATCTTCGGGCCTGTTTAACCTTAAGGCATGTTTGTTTTCTGTATTGTTAATTGAGGGTGGTACAACAGGAAAACCACCAACCACATCAGTAGGTTGGGTTGGTGTTGTCATGGTCATAATAGCCGTTCTTTTTTCAAAATCAGCATATTGCGCTGATGTCCATTGATTCGCCCATAATCCAGTTGGTGTTCCAGTAGTGGTCATATTTCCAGTATAGTACCTTTCACACTCAAACCAAGCCTGATTCTTTTCATAAGCAAGCCATGGCCTATTCATGCCCATAAAAAAAATCCAGTTGGAAATTCCTTTATCCACATTCTCTACTTCAAAACCAATATTGCTATTGGGTGCACTAGGATTCATAGCCGTTGAATTTATTACCACCGGACAAAAACAAGGCTTAAATGCTGGGTAAGTAGTTGGAAAAACTGGAGCACAGCAACCACCACCTGATGATGCTGAGGGTGAAGGAGTCGCTAGCTGTTTGTTATATAATTTTTGCATCTCGGGATATTGGCTAAGTAATCCCTTATCATCCTTATCATGATGGTCGTCTTCTAAATGATCCCTTTCTATATCTCCAGGTATAACAATATCGTTATTTAGGGTATCTATTTTAATGGTTTGCGCTTGCACAGTGATAGCGGCAATTGCACCAAACCCCAAAAGTAATGTAGCAATGATGTTCTTTTTCATAATGGTTAGTTACAAGTATTGGTAAGTTGTTTGGTTAATCTGATTGTTCCGGTTGGTTTTACGCGCATTGAGCGATAACCTGAATGTGATTTGCTGGCGGTTAACTCCACCAAACCACCAGCAGTTTCTGCGAGTGGCTTTCTAAACCCAAAATGTTCATCTATGCATCGTTGATAGGCGTAATCTTCAAACCCATCAAAGCCTATTTCTTTATACATGGCATTGCCTGAAACGGCCGTTGGCAATACGTTGCCATAACCATAGGATGCTGCCGAATAACGACCAAGTGGGTCCACGCTCTCTAACTCCATGCCGTAAGGGCTGTAAATGGTACCTGTACTTTTATATTGCCATTGTTCTTGGTTTGTTGTAGGACCCCAGACTACTGCCCCAGATTGTAATATCCAAAACGGATTATAATTTTCATACGTACCATCAACCCTGATGTTGGTATTGTTGTTTACCAGCGTTTGTTTTCGGCCTGTTAGGTATGCCCAATTTGTTTTAGGCCGCCATGATCCACCTCTTTTTCTTAATAACTTGTTGTACTTTTTAGTTTCCCCTGGATTAAGCGCCAATTCGCATTCACAGAAAATTTTCCAATCATCAGAGTACTCTATTGCACTTGCATTTAAAATGTTTTCTGTTAAATTTAGGGTAGCATTTTGTGCAGATGACCACACCAATGGGTTACTTAAAGTGGTTACTGAACCAATGGCCGTAGCAGGTTGATTTTTTCTTCCAGAACGGGTAACAATCAATGACTTTATGGATGCTTCCTCAACCTTATTTCCAGCAATGTCACTTATTATTTTTGCGCCTGTTGCATTAATCCCTACCCATCCCTTAATAATGCCTGCTCCACTCACATCCACCAGCAACTCATCTCCCTGCACAAGATTGGCATCATTTAACTGAACAGCATTGTTGCCTTGTTTTACCAAGTGATAGCCTATGTTCTTATATGCTTGTCCCATATTATCATAAGCCCAATGCGCGGGATAGGTAAAGTTGTACAGTTTATCTCCAAATACGTTGGTTGATTCGGTGAGCAATACTTCCCCGGTTTCTTCATCAATGGCGATGTTTTTAACTGATGATTTTGCACCATCCGTATAGCTAATGGCTTCTTCCATAAGAGCATACCTGTTTATTACTTTGGTAATTACTGCAGACCTAAATCTTACCTCCTCACTTGAGTAACTTGGTAACACCACAGGTATGGCCACTGGGAAAATTACCGCCAAAAACGCATCTAAATTCCCCCCAAAACCACCTGACCTACTCACCGTTTTTTGCTCCCTAAAATCTACAATCTGATCAGCCTCAACACCGACCATTTTTTGCGATACTTCTCCTTTATTGTTTATAACCAAAAAGTTATTGTCAACTCTATTTGAAGCCGATTGTTTGTATTTGTATTCTACTCCAGAAATTGGATTTTCCTCGCCTACACCTCCACCTGTTAATTGTTTTTCTGCATAAACCCATTGTGCTTTGGGTTTGGCATTCATGTCATTTAACTCAATCACATATCCCTGACTCACTGCCATATAATCCTCCACTATAAAATTAAGTATTCGGGCAATGGGATTGGGCTTAATACGCACCGGACTTATCGAAGTCTTTTTGGTTATGGTAGGGAAGTCTTTGGTGGTATAAAATTCATGCACCACTTTACCTGTTGCATTGGTGGTAACATCTGTGGTGAGCGTTTTTCTCCTTAAACTGGAAACACTCACTTTTGAATATGTAATTCCGGGTGATGGGAAAAAGGATTCTCCGTAAGGCTCTTCTTGGTAAAAATCATCATCAGGTGCTAGCAGTTTTTCTTCCGAATAAAACACTGGTTGCTTAAATGGATTTTCGTCATTGCCAAAAGAAGGTTCATAAGAGGCAACACCACTACTGATTGCATCTCCATACTCGCTTTTAGTAGTGTAATTGTATTCCTGACCGTAATCAAAATCAAAGTTAGTTAGGGTATCCTTGATTAAAGTACCCCATTTATCATTCGAGATAATTTTCTTTACCCGAACTCCTCCTCCTTTTTTCTTGTTGTTTGGCGAGTATAACCGAATGAATGATTTATCAGTGTTAAACTCCCTCGCTGCACTTGCAATCCTCATAAAATTGGCAAAACCAGTTGCTGTTTGCACCACCGCCTCGCCCATACTTTGTAAGGCTTTTAATATTTGCATAAAACCTGTCATGTTTCTATCAGGCTGGTTGTATGCCAACCTTGGTAGGTTTAACCGCATGTAATTCCAGGCCGTAAATGCTATACTATTATGAGACGCCAAACCTGAAGTAGGTAAAATTCTTACCTTGACGAATCTTTTATTGTTTGCGCTAAAACTACCAATGGTACTAAATTCGTATTTTAAATAGCCGGGAACCCACTCATATTTGCCATCTTTTAAATTAACAAAAAACTTAAAATATAAATAATTCATCGGCTTGCCTTCAAAATCCATAAAGTACTTTTTCTTTACTAAGTCAGCAGAGGGCAATGTTGGTTCAAGTTCTGTGATATCAAACACTAACCATTCACGATTATTGCTACCACCCACCCACCACCTTCATCATTTGCATGGCCCTCCTATCTTGCACGTAGGCATAATCATCAGCTTCATATTCAATTTTTACTTCACCACCGGAAGGCATGATAATTTTGGTTAAATTCCAGGCATGCGCGTAAACATCAGCCTTGTACAACCCATTTAGCGCGCATGAACCATTATCAAACTTATCTTGGTCGGTATAAGGATAATCAGAGTTTATTGGCAGTGAAGCCGGGAGATTGCAATTGGTAAACACATCGCCTTTGGTTTGTTTGTAGTTTCCCCACCTGTCGCTGCCTTTCATGTTGTATTTTGGGTTAATGGCAAAATTCACGTCTTTCATTTCTCCATATTGAAATTCATATGGGCTGAGCATGCTTTTTTGCGATTTACCATAAGTAAAATAAATTTTCCTTAAGGTAAGTTTTCCATTGGTTGCCGATGGAGAAACATGATTTGGAATATTGGCACAAAGGGAATAATCGTATTCAAAATGTACTGTTTTTACGGGAGTGGCCCCAGTCAATCCAAATTTTGTTAAATCCTCTCTTGCATAAACCTCTATTTTATCTAGCTTTCTTAATTTGCTAGAGTTTAATGTTACATCTTTACCTCCGTTCTCTCCTTTTACTCCCAAACCATCATCACGGTAAGAGGTATAGAATATCGCCACCTTGTTTTTGGTTTCAATAGAGTGCATTTGCCAAACTTCTTTTTTACCATAGATGTAACTTCCTTTATCATCATTATACTCATCCATAATGGTTTGGCTTTTCATACCCTCATTGTGGCTTGCCATATTCTCCTCAAATGGGGTACGCCATCCAAACCCGTCACCACTTACTTTGGAGTAGTTTATTTTGGTGTACCCTCCTAAATCATCTAGTGTTGGGCCATCATCTGTTAAATCAACATAGTTTGCACCTAAAACCGCAGTTAATAAATAAGAGTGTGCATATGGAGGATTGCTAATACGTTCGAAAAAATTATCTGTTCCATTACTATTATCCGCACTGTTATCCTTGCCTGGATTATATCTTACTAATCCATTTACTTCATCGGCAGTTCTTCCACTCACAGCAAACGTTACATCTTTTTGAAACAAATTGTAGGCAGGAACACCATATATGTATCTTGTTCCATCTGATCTGGTAGAAGTAATCTCTGAAATATGATGCCCTTTTCTTGGGTATTGATTTCTAGGGATGCTTTCTGTTGGCGAAAATATGGACGTTTTACTAGGTTGTGTTGCAAAAGCCGCAGAAGCACCTATTGCAGCGACATCTCCAAAAGACTCGATATACTTACTAACACCAATTTTAGATGAAGCATCTCCAGATAATGGAGCAATCATTTCGTTTCTTCTTGCCCTATTCTTTCTATAGTTTTCTGCGGTAATTGGGGTAACAGTTCCTTTAACTTCGTTTCTTACTGCACTTAATGCAGGCAAATTAGAGTAAGCTCCCAAAAGCTCAATTCTGGTCGGATCAAATCCTCCCATTTTTTCAAAAAAGTCTGGATCTGTTTCAGCTAATTTTTCACCTGCTTGTTTAAAATAAGCAGCTTCATACAAATTGTTTCCATTATGTTTATCCGACCTGAATTTTAAAGCTGGAGCTGCTAAATTGTCTTCCTTCCATTTACCAGATTTTGAATTGGAACCGTTTAAAGAAAGATTACACCCGAATCTACCTGCAGCAACTCCAACCCCTAATTCAATTCCGGGTAGCGGAATATTCATGCTGTAACTATTTACTTCACTATCGAATACATAACCCAAATCACCCCTAAATGCGCGATACATACCTCCTATACCTTGTCCTGAAACGGAGTAAATATCATAGGTAAAGTTAGTAAGGGGTAATGATGGTGTATTGTCTGTGTAACCGCCATCTTTTTCGCGGTTAAAATCCAGCATTACCTCGTCCAGGTTTTGGCCGTTTTGGCTATTGATGTAACCATAAGCAGGTAATGAACGAGAACCACCCATTAAATATTGACCCGAATAATAACCATTTAAGCGGATGTTGGGATGCAAACCAAAAACTTCAAAACCTCCTGTGAAAGAAGCTGACACAGAAAGGTTAAGCATGGGCATAGAAATAGAAGGTGTGTATGTTTGGCCAGCCAGAGAAATACTTGACCCTCCATTAAAAGCAGGGCCTGAAGCGGTATAGGTTGGGCCAGCACTTGCCGCACCGCCATTCCCATCCGCATCCACTTGCACATCGTTTTTCGCTTCACTAGCCTGCTCAGGTGTTTTTCCGTCTTTGGTTGCCTTTGATTTATCCAGTGCCGTTGGTCCTGCAGAACCAGAAAAACTTAGTGCACTTAAACCTCCTCTTGAACTATAAGACATCCCTAGTTTTCCGCCTACACCAATTGCTTTGTCTTCTTCTGTTTTAATATTTTTGCTAAACGAAAGTTGTGGATTTACGCCAAGGCCGGATTCAGAACCCAATGAAACACCCATTGATGCATTTAATGGACCCTTATTGTTTTTTCCGCCATCTAAAGCTACTGAAAACGACATATCCAATCCCACACCTTTGTAGTTATTAAAGCTTATCCCTAATGAAAGACCTAAGCTTGCCAATTCAAGACCTAATAATTCGCCTGAAACCGGAAAGGTTACTCCATACGTATTGTTTGCTTTAATGTGCGACTCTTTTGTTACAACATCTCCATTAAAATCATCAGGAATACCACGCATGTTTCTATTGATTACCCCTGGGTTGATATTCCAGCCCAGCCCCACCCAACTGGCCTCTTGATCCATGGTAATACCCGAACTGTAAGAAATATTTACCGGGTATCCATCCACATCAATCAATGGGATATTATAAGTCATATCACCACTTGATAAATTTACCATTTCAGAGGTACTGAACGGCTCAAAACTTTGCACCTCTGGTTGGCTTGGTCCACTTGTAAGGGCTAATGCAACCGTTGGAAATATGATCTGCTGGATAAACACCACCAAAAGAAAAATGGCTATCCTTTGTAATTTTTTGTGCTTCATACTCGATTTTATATTTTAAGTTGGGGCAATAATGTTAATGGTTCTTTTTTGATTTTAAGATTTAGTATACCCACTCCAAACAGGTGGTCTTCATAGTTTAGCGTTAAGTCCTGATGAGCCGTTTCCGGATTATTTTTTAAATTAAAACTTAGCAAAAAGGTTGCATTGGGTTTTGCGTCAAAACCCCTCTCATAATGCCATAATACACAAGGAAAAGTATCCTTATCAACCACTAGTTTTACATCTTGTTGCATGTTGAAAGAAAAATACTCCAATACACTGGTATAATTTCTCTCTGCTTTTGCAACTGTTTTCACCAAATCCTGATTAACCACATCGCCTGTTTTTGCTATTTTCAACATAAAAAATGCTGTGGTTTGGTTATTTTTAATAAACTGATTCATTAATGAATCACGGTTGGAATCTTCCTTAAAATTGCGAAGTGCTTGCACATGGTGAGGAATATATTTGATAGAAAAAGAGTAGTCTTTAAATGCAGTAGAGGCTTCTAATTCATGCTCTGACTCAGCAATAACAGTTGTGTACTCATCAGCAGAAAGTACTTCCTTTGAAGCGGGTAGTTCTCGTACACCACCCTCTTTGGCAGTTTTATCACCTGCGCAAGCAACCAAAAACAAGATTAAGAAAAAATAAACTATCCCTCTTGCGTCACTTGGCAATTTCTCCTGTGTAACGGTTATTAACATAGGTCTTTATTTTAATGGTTATATTTTGGTCATCTACTGCATACATTAGTGTTCCTTCCCCGTTAGCACCCCAAATGTATCTGTAACGATGTTGCTCAGCGTAATCTTTTACATATTGATTAATTTGATTAAAAATTTGGGCTTGATAATCCGCCCTTAACTTCTCCGTCTCCATTTCAAAATGTTTTTTCATTTTAAAATAAACCTGCTTTTTAAACTCAATTGCTTCTGCATTTGCTTTGGAAGAAGACAATAGATTAATTTCATACTCGACACTATCTAACGAGTTGGTGTAGGTCTGTTTTTGTTTCTCTAGTTTTTTTTCCAGACCCTTCTTTAATTGAAAGTCATTATACACCTCACTCACATTTAGCCAAGCAACTTTGGTTGGATTTAGCCATGAGCTTGCAAACTGCACCGCAACTGCTGCGGCAACAGCAATAACAAAAACAATCAATATATTTTTAATGGAAAGCATGTTTAATCGATACTAAATTTTAGCTTTTCTAACTCGTTTTTATCATTATAAACTTCCAAGGTATAAATACCTTTACTCATGCCATCACATTTATTCAAGTCAAGTAAAAATTGGTTTTCGCCCGGCTGCTTTCTTATTTCACAATCACAATGACTTCTAAGATCATTTCCCTTAGAATCAATAATTTTAAAATTTACAGAATTGGCAATATACTGTTCCCTATAGTTGAAATAGACACGTTTATCAATAGCCTGATAAACTCCTGCATCCAATTTGCTCTTAAGTTCTCCGTATACAATGGGATTATTTGGTTTATCCGCAACTGAAAGAGAAAACACAAACACCTCTGTGCTACCAATAAAATAATCTTTTGTGCGAGCCTGAATTTGCCATGCATAAAGCTTACCCTTTTGCAATGGAGCAGCATTTGCCGGGTAAAGCACATTTACTTGTGTTAACCCATCTTGTTT
>RDYC01000198.1:2746-11031 GCA_004293295.1 Bacteroidota bacterium | reverse complement strand
AATAGTGGAAAATTTCTTTGTATGGCATCCATTGGATTCTGACCACTCAATACTTCCGTTAACTTTAAATCATAATATACTTGCGGGCCTCTTGGATCGAGAGGTAAAGGTGGCGACCAAATCAACAATGGGTTAACTGTTTCAATCACACTTTCGTCAGCCGGGCTAACTAAAAATGGTGGGCTGATTAAAATGACTTCATGTTCATCATCATAGTCAGCCAATTCCTCTCCACTCACTTCATCAATAATAGATAGTTTTATGCGATACACCCCTGCTGGAAGAAAAGAATTTGCATTTAAGTTAAGTCTTGTAGCAACATTATTCGGACTAAATTTAGCTTGTAAAACAGTGGCGTTAACGGTGTTTGAACCTGGTTTTAAAAGGAATGGGATGGTTTTAAACCCC
The DNA here is from genome assembly GCA_004293295.1 of Bacteroidota bacterium. Lineage (GTDB taxonomy): Bacteria > Bacteroidota > Bacteroidia > UKL13-3 > UKL13-3 > UBA6183. The sequence continues at coordinate 10,623 of RDYC01000198.1, read as the reverse complement.
ATAGCTAATTCATTTTTATTAGATTGAATTGTGCCAATTAAAAATCCGGAAATAGCATTTTGCGAGCCGTTAATAATATTAAGATTTAACGCATCAGATGGTTTAAAATACAATGCAGAAGAAAAACTACGAGCTACATTTATTTGTGCTATAGTGCTTTGACAAAAAACTAAAAGCAGCAGAAATGCTACTAAAGATTTATTTTGATTTAATTTGGTTATACAATAAGTAATCATGGTTATAATTAATTACAATAGCAAGATAGAAATACCCAGCAGAAAAATGTGATTATTTTTTTTTACACCACCATTATCTTGCATAACTAACTGAAAATCATGTGAGAATTTTATTTGAACTTTTCCCTTCAGATTGGAATTAATGCTGTTTAAAATAGATTGTCTCCTCTGTAAACCAATATCATCACTATAGTTTAAACCATGAGAAAGAATCCATTTTTCTTGGATAATTTTATACGAATAACTTATACCTGCTGATAATAAATTTCTGGAAGTATTTTCAGTAATAATATAATTCAATGTAGCGTTTAGTGAACTATTTATTTGATTAAAAAACAATACATAGTTACAGCCAATATTGGTTTGTTCAATGCCTGGCTGTATCAACGAATCGGCATCAGCGTGATTATTGATTTGATTTGATGAAGACAATACTTTGCCACCAGTAAAAGTGATGGTATGCTGTGTGTGTTTTCTATTAAAATTTACATTGGTGGTAAGTTGGATAAGCTGAGTTGTGTTAATAACCGGCATAATGCCAAAACCGGCATAATGGTAATAAATTCGAGTATAATTACCAATAAACATCCATCTTCTATTTAGTTTCCATGTAATATTATTAATGGAATTAACCATATATGAAGTGGCAGGCTTAGTTTTCTTTAAGTTATCCCTATCAAAACGCGTAGTATGGCTATATCCAACCTTTTTCTTCCATAGTTTCTGGTCTAGCTTGCCTTCCAAACGCATATTATCTGTTCGTAAAAAGGGTGTTCCAATTGAGAAGTAATCTTGATCAATATACCTTGCGTTAAACCCAATCTTTGTTGCCTCGCTTTTTGATTTAATGTATAAACGACTGTAGAAGGCTGTAGACTGATTGGTTTTGTTTGAAAATATGTTATTGATATGTTTTGATGCAGTTGTTCCCTCAACTTCATTGATACCTTCCTCCTTTGATGATCGTGCATACTCAACTTCTAATTTTACTTGTTTGTTAACTTGGTAAAGCAAGTGTGCCCCCATTGCGACATTATTGATGTATTTGGCATTAGGTTCTAATCTTTGACTGCTTTGATCTTGGCCCTTAATAAATGACACCGCAAACAGCATTTTGTTTAAACTGCCATAGCCAATTCTGCCACCCCAAATACCACGTTTTGAAAGTGTTTCCTTTGCAAAAAAAGTGGAATAATTGGCCAGGGCATTGCCATAAAAAAGAGCCGTGTAAACATTATTTTTATTGTATTCTGCATTTATCCCTTTAAGATTAAACCCATTTGCAATAAGAGGGCTGTACGTTACCGATACAACACCTATATCTAATTTGGTAATGCCACTTAATACATTTAATAAACTGCTTGGTTTGTTCTTTATAGAGTCAGGCATTACCTCATTTAACCTAACCCTTTCTAGCTGTTTGGTGCGGTCAAACTGACCAATATACTTTGTTGCTTGCTGATAAAATTCGTATTCACGTTCTGCATCATCGTGCTGACGAAGTTTGTGTTTAGCATTGGCAAGCTTCACTTTTGCGCCTTCGGAGGTGTCTAATCTTACATCATTTAAAATTGCTTTTTGCTCTTCAATGTCTCTTTGGTAATCTTTATTACCAAATTTTTCTTCATACCCTGATATTTTTTTACCCAATATGGCTTTACCCATTCGAGGGTCGCTACTATAAGTTAACATTTCCTCAGTTGAAGGAATATTAAGGTTGCCACCAATAGTATCTCTTCCTTTTAAACTTTTTGCTCTTAAACTATCCATCTGGTTCCGAAGAATAGACCTAGCCCTTTGCTGGGCTTGAAAATCGTAAGCGGTGGGTTTTTTATTTTGTTCTAAATTATCCTTAAAGCGTGCATAGTCAAAAGATACGCTTACATTGTTTATTCTATTGTAACTGTTATGTTCAGTACTAACAAGCCCCGTTAATTTAAATGGTAATTTGGCTATACTAAAATCCCCTTGAATTCCTCCCCTTATGTACTTGTTTGGTCCACCCTGACCAATGTTTGGCTCTTGTGTGTAAAATACATCTGAAGTTAACTGCAACCCATTAATATTAATTAAATGAGGCAATATGTTGCTTTTGTACTTTTGTGTTAAACTATCCTTTAGTTGACTTACCTTGGTGCTGTCCACTTTTGAGACTTTATTACCAAGTATTATACTATCTTTCTGCTGAGCATAAGTGCGGTTTGTTGCTAAAAGTAAAAGAATAACACAGAAAAGAATATTGGTAATCTTACTCATTGATAATGGTTATACAAGAATTTTCTACTAACGAAAATATAATTTCCTGAATTATTTTCCTAAGATAATGTTTACCCCTAAAAATGGTAATTCATCATTATTTCAATTAATCCATTTCACGTTAATAAACATTGTACCTTAATGCCTACTTTTAATACCTTAAAAACCATGAAGGAACCTTACATAATAACTTTCACTTATCATTGTACTTTATTGCATGAAGTCAAAGTTTATCATACTCGTCAAATATGTAGCAAATGCTTTCATCATTGCGCTAATTACTTTGCTTCTTTTTGAACTGTGTTACAGGTACCATATTATTGACTTTTACCATGCTCCCTGGGCAGCTCTTAACCAAGCTGAAAATAATAGTACTGAGGTTGACCTGCTTGTTTTTGGAGACTCTTTCTCTGCTAAAACCGATGGCTACATTGACCTATTGCGCAAGCGATTTCCCAATAAAAAAATATTGAACGCTGCCGTTTCAGGTATCGGAATTAAACAGGTAAATTTATTTGCAGCACAACGAATTAAACAAACAAAGCCCAAAGCCATTTTATACCAAGTTTATGTTGGGAACGACCTGTTGGATGTAAAGAATTTAACCAATTGGGGCAAATTATCTTTTACCAGAAACCTTTACTGGGCGGCTTCGGATGTGTTCAGTTCATTACGTTACCTCAATCAACAACTGGTTGTGCTCCGAAAAGAAAAAAGTATGATTCCTTTAAGCCTTGATAAACCTTTTTCAATGGCACTCTATGATAAACGCTCACAAATGTTTACCCAGGCAGATGAAGCATACTTATTTAAAACGGTAACCATTACCGATGACTTTTTAACCCGTTACCATAGTTGGAAAAAAGAAATGGATCAATTTATTGCAACAATTCCTTCAGGAACAACGCTATACATCTCGTTCATCCCTCATTGTGCCCAACTTAATACATTCTATTTAAACAATCAATCAGCTATAGGCAATGCTATAGCTGATACCGGTGCTTTTTTTCAGGAGCAATATCCATTTATTAAACAAGCCATGCATGATTTTAAAAATGATTCAACGATAGTTTTTTTAAACCCACTTGCTACACTCCGAAAAGCCGATAAAGAAACCTACCGTTTGTACTACGAGAACGACCCTCACTTTAATATAAACGGACACTTGGAGTTTGCCGGTTACTTAGCAACAAATCTGTTTGGTGTTGAATAGAAAAAAGTTACAAAAACTTAACGGACTATAACCCTTTATGGTAATACGTATAAAGTAATAAGCAAATTTTAGCATTCCTTTGGTATTTGTGTCATATTTTTATCATTACTAATAGGGGAACAACCTTTATACCGCGTCTTAAGTCTAATTAAAAAACCTAACAACTAGTTAAAGCCGATATGAAGAACATTTTGTTTTTTGCAACAAACAATGAATTACCTTTTAAGCTTATAGACCAACATTTAAAGCAATTGTATGATTTTACCCTGATACGCGACATCAAAAATATGGTTCAATACATCTGTAAACAACCTACAGATTTGTGTATGATAGAAAACAGCCAAGATGGAATTCGGCTAATTCAAAGCTTAAAGTTAATTGACGACACCATTCCTATACTTTTAATTGCCAATATTGATAATAAAGAAGATAAAGCAAGGTTGTTTGAACTGAATTGCACAGAATACATGTTTCAGCCTTTTTTATCGAGAGAGCTTGTTTTGCGAATTGAAAATGCTTTAAACAGGATACAAACAACAAGAAAATTACCCCAGCAAACTTCGGTTGAAACCATAACCATTGGAAATTCAATTATTGATTTCAAAAACCGGACGTTTCAAAGTCCATCAGGTAATCATTTATTGAGCCATAAAGAAAATGAACTGCTTAAAATTTTGTGTGTTAATAAAAAGCACCTCATTACCCGAGAGCAAATTTTAATGCAAATCTGGAAAAAAAACGACTCTTACTCTTCTAAAAGCATGGATGTTTATATAACCAGAATCAGAAAAATGCTTAAAGAAGATGAGCTCATCATCTTACAAAACTACTATGGCTCAGGGTACATGTTAAGTGAGCTAAACACAGGGCATGAATGGCGCAAAAAACAATACGCCACGCTTGACGTAGATTAAACCATACTTTAGGCAAAACTATAAGTTATTTACCTCAAACAGACGGTACTTGTTAACAGGTATTTGTATACACATTCGGAAATGCGTGTATTAAACAACCAAACTTAACCCTAGCTGTCGCGGACGTGGCGTCCGTGACATAAGAAAGTTACAATTAGGACAGACGAGCGTTAAAAAATAATCCGGTGGATTATTTTAACGAGGAGTGTAACAGTTGGTTAGTTATACCACACAGACGGCACGTCCACGTGAACGGGTGGGTGCAGCCAAGAGCCTAATCGGGTTAATTGCCTTGTAAGTATCTGATTTCTTAATACCTTTGATGGGTAACAATAACATGATTGTTTAGCATGAAGCCTATTTTTAGCATTTACTTAAGTTTATGTTTAGCCGCATTTTATTTATGCTTTTCAAACACGTGTTTAGGGCAGCAGAATCCTCTTAATATCATTGTTGCTAAAACACCTGAAATCATGACAAATGTAGCTTCCACATATTCCAGCGATCATCATTTTATTGCAATGTCTCTTCATCCGCAAGGGGATTCTAACCAGCTAAATATCTTTAAACTAAACGCGAATGCGGACACCATTTGGCATCAAATAATCAGTAAATCAGAAGCTAATTACTACGCCAATTGCCTAAAAGCTACAAGTGATGGACATTTGCTGGTAGCAGGAGATTGCGAAAATAGACGCCTTATTGGATCACGCTCTTTTCTGGCAAAGCTTGATACATTGGGAAATTTAATCTGGATAAAGCACTTTGGACAAGGCCTTGGATTCTATGTTAGTTCCATCAACGATTTGATTGAATTACCGGATGGCAACTACGTATTAGCCGGTTATGAACGCCAAAGTTCTTCAGTACTTGCCCTCTATCAGCCTACAATCTATAAAGTTGATACATCGGGTAATGTGATTTGGAGGTACTATAAAGAGAACCAAAGTGCCTTGATTAATAAAATCACTTATCATTCAACCGATACCTCATTTTATTGTGCTTGCACAAACATTTTAGCTGGTAATAAAGCCTGCATGATAAAATTTAACTCCAAAGGTGTTACATCTTGGATAAAATACTATGATAGTGAACATGGAAATAATATCCTAAAAGACTCGTCTGGATTGTATTTTTTAACCAATAGAAAATTATACAAAACCAATTTCAATGGTGATAGCATTTGGGTAAAATCGTATGATGTAACGAATGAAATTCATTACGTCAATTTTAACGAGAGATTTATTGGCTATTTCAACCGTTTGGCTAGAACCAAAGATGGCGGTTTTTTATTAGGTGGATCAGCACAAGTTCCTTATTACGCAGGCAATAAACCAAGTCCTTTAAGCAAGTCTTATAATTTTAAACTGATAAAAACTGATGCAAATGGCAACCAAGTATGGAATAGAAATTATGGAAATGGCATAAAAGACGACTACTTAAGTGCGATTGAAGTGCTAAATGATTCTGTGATTGCGTTAACCGGTTTAACCAGGCCAAATGACTATGGCGTTTGGTTGCTTCATGTAAAGTTAAATGGAAGCTATTTTAGTTGCCCAAAGTATCTTAATCAGGACGATTACCTTAGTACAAAGCAGTGTAAAGGTGACACTTTTTTCCTCCGGTTAAATTACGACTCCGGTTATTCCTTTGCCCATTCATGGCGTAAAGACAGCATAACCTTATTAAACACAACCCGCATAAACAATACTACTTTACCCGGTAATTATTGGTTGTATTTAACAGATTCTGTAACCGGTTGTAAAGATAGTGTGCAACAAGTGGCCTTTAATACTCCTCCCCCGGCTGGTTTTACAGCAGGAAATGATGTGGTTAGATGCATCAAACAATCCCAAACCATTCAGCTGCAACCTGTGCCTAAAACGGGTCAATTTTTAGGTACAACTGTTTCAAACAATTCAAATAATACCTTCACCGTTAAACCCTCCTTATTAGGAGCTGGGGTATTTCCATTTGTTTATAGGGTTCTTCACGAAAGTTGTGATTTTAGAGATACCCTTATTGTAACTATTGACTCCATGATGCCACCAAAAGCCACCATAACGAGCAATAGGACGCAACCCATGTGTAAGGGTGACACGGTAACACTGCGTATTGATTCCAATTATTATAATTGTGTTTGGTCAGGTAAACCAATTGATAAGGGTGTTCAAAATTTCTCTCGGTATAAGGACAGTTCACTAGCCTATGTTTCATATAGCTATGCAAATTATGTTTGCAGCGACACTGTCTCCTTTAACATCTCATTTAAGCCAACAATTGCACCTCCAACGCTTGCAAATGCAGCAGCCCGCATTTGTAAAGGCGATAGTGTAAAAATTAATACTACCCAAAACTATGATTATTATTTATGGAGCACAGGAGATACCACTCCCTATATTTACATGAACAGTAATGAGACTTACTCGGTGCAGGTTAATAACAATGGAGCTTGCATCAGTAACCCTGCATTTGGTTATGTTGTGGTATTTCTTCCTTCTGATCAGCCAGATATTCGCTTGATAGCACCCGACACAATTATGTCGTCACTTAAGGCCGAAACTTATACCTGGTTTAGAAATGATGTGTTATTACCCGATACCGGCCGCAAGCTGGTATTAGACGGTTCGGGTAAATATGAGCTACAAATTAAACAGTATGGCATTCCCTGCATATCTAACAAGTCAGTACCCTTTTTTTGGACCGCAACCGGCTTATCACCCTTAAACACAGAACAGATCATTTTATACCCGAATCCGGCTAGTAGCACATTAACCATACAAGGATTAGCCCATACTAACCAATTGGTAGCGGTTACCATTTATAATTTAGTAGGGCAACCTGTTATAGAACAAAACAAGTGGTTTGATAACAAATTTGAAATACCCTTACACAACCTATCAAAAGGAGTTTATTGCATGGTGCTTACTGTAAACAACCAAGTTTTCACTAAAAACTTTTATAAGGAATAATTCCATAAGCCGGGTAAGCCCTTCCCAGTCCACGCGCATTTCCGAATGTGTGTGTTCAACAACCAAAACTTAAAAAGAAAAGCCCCTGTGGTTGAACAACACATCATCCAAACATGAAACGCTCAATATCCTAGCTGTCGCGGACGTGGCGTCCGTGACATAAGAAAAGTTACAATTAGGACGGACGAGCGTGAAAAATAATCAGGTGGATTATTTTAGCCAGAAGTCAGACTGTTTGTTATTTGCATCACACGGACGACATTCTGCAAGCGGAACAGGCTGGCTG
>RDYC01000198.1:0-2734 GCA_004293295.1 Bacteroidota bacterium | reverse complement strand
GGTAATATGCACACGCATTCAGAAATACGCGTGAGCTGGGGCCTGTCAAAGCAACTACTCATAAAGATTAAGAATAAAATCGTAATCTCTTGCTTCATTATGAGGGATGATAATATATTCTTGAGTAGATTTCACAATGTATTCACAAATAAGAAGAGAATCAAATTGTAAAATAAATTCATCAGGCGACCAAAAATTCTGAAATCTTAATAGTGACATACTTTGTATACTATCGTATTCTTTTATATAAACCCCACTATCTCGTTTTATAAAATTGTTCAAATAGTATTTATGAATATAGACTGAATCATTAAGTAAGGTAATCGATTCTTTTTTATTGGATAGCCAATACTCCCCAAAGATAATTTTTTCAGACGATCGACCTCTCGGGTTTCCACACGTTTGTAGGAATATTCCTATAACCAAATATATGATCCTATTAATTTTCATGCTTTTTAAAATCTTCTAACGCCAATTAATGGTCTATAAAGCCGTTCATCTTGTTTTAACTTAATATCATTAGCATTTGCTTAGTATCAAAGTTAATAGAAAAAGAAAATGTTTGTGTTGTTGTGCCATAAGGTACATTTCTTTCAACATTATTTTCTGTACTAAGATATGGCTTTAACGAGTAATAACTAGCCTTACACGGACGACATTCCGCAAGCGGAACAGGCTGTCCGCGTGAGCGGGTAGTTGTATGAGCAAAGCTGCACCTTCTACCTACATAGGTTACATTCTAAATTTGGGGCAAGGGTTGACAATACTCCTTATTCACAACCCTCTCTCGCATCATCTTTTTATCATCAAAATGGCGCGATATATTTTTCACAATTTCAAGATAGTTGTCTTTCTCATGCCATTCGTTTTCCTGCTTGTAAACATAGTAATATGGCTTAATTGATAAACATTTTGGATGTTCGAATATGGTTTTAAGCAATGTCCTATCACTCAACCCACAAGAATGTCCCATAATATGGCATTGAAAGTCATCTTTTTCTATAAAATCAAGTAGTCTTTTATAGTGGCTATTATTTGAATAATAGAATGACTTAACAAATCTCAAGTATTCGTCCTCTCCGCTATTCTCAATATCTTTATAAAATTTGTCCACTTCATCACCGAATCCCATATTAATTGGATGCTCTCTATTCCCTACTTGGCCATGTATATTGACCAATTCTATATCATCGGTTGAGAAATTTAAATAGTTAAAAATGGTATTCGTATAGTTGAAGTTAAGTATTTGGGTGTTACCATATCTCTTGATTGTCTTATCAGCATGCCACCCAGCATTAGTATAATATTGTATAGCTAATCTATTTTCATATTTGGCTGCAAATTCTCTTATAAATGTTTCATAACTTGTTTGATTTATACTATTTTCAAGTAGAACAACTAATTCCGGGTTAATTTTTGATTTTATTAATGGAACTACACTTTCCTCAAGATACCTATTGAACCTATTAATTATTCGACTTAAGTTATTATTAAGCTCTTTAATTTTCTTTAAGTTTCCAGACTTACTTGTGGTTGCATTAAGTGACTTTAAAAACAAGTCCTTTAACTCGTTGTAGTAGAATACTTCAATATCTACCCAGTTAACTTCATCGTTAATTTTGCATAATTTATGAAAAAGTTTGTTCTCAAATTGCAAAGACCCTAAACTAGACGCATAATGACCTTCTATATAAAAATCATTGCGATTCGGACGAATTTGTTCAATCAAGCCTTTAAAACTGTTGAATTTTCCCCAATCAAAACCAAGATCTAAACTAAGCTGAGTCAATTCATCTTTATGATTTGGACGTTTCACATTTTCCCAATAATTTCTAATAAAATCAGTATAGCTGGTTTTTAACCCATGAGCCAAGTCGAATCCATTTCCAATAATAACTAGTCGGTTCATTGTTACAAGTTAATAAAAAAAAACAGTCCACGCACATTTCCGAATGCGTGTGTTATACAACCAAAATTAACCAGTCCATGCGCATTCCCTAGCTGTCGCGGACGTGGCGTCCGTGACATAAGAAAAGTTACAATTAGGCCGGACGAGCGTGAAAAAATAATCCGGTGGATTATTTTAGCAAGGAGTGTAACAGTTGGTTAGTTATATCACACGGACGACATTCCGCAAGCGGAACTGGCTGGCTGAGTTCGCAGGTAATTTGCACACGCATTCGGAAATGCGCGTGAGTTATGGGTTTCATATCACAAAATCGGCAATCGCTTCGCAACCTATCTGCAAACTGGTATATTTGCGATATACATTTTAATTAAAAACTCAATGAAAAATATCATATTGAGTGTTACGGCATTACTTTTATTCATTTTAGCAGCGAAAGCCCAGTTTGCGCCAACTGGTAGCAAGTGGTACTATGGCGTAATAGATTTTCAAGGTACTGAAGATTACTTTACTTATGAAATAACAAAGGATACCATCATCGCTAATGAAACTTATAGTAAAATACTATATAGTGATAAAATTGGGTTACAATCATATTCTTACCTTGTAAGAAAAGATAGTAATAAAACATACTATTGGAATGGAATGAAAAAATGCCTTTTGTTTGACTCAAATAAAAAATCTGGAGATACACTAACAATAGACGCCTATTTTTATTTTTGGAACACCAAAAAGGATACAACAATAACGTTATTAGTAAAGATTGATAGTGTAATCTTTTCAAAAAATAACGCTCTGAATGCCTTTGATACTTTAATTACTTTTAAA
>RDYC01000197.1 GCA_004293295.1 Bacteroidota bacterium | reverse complement strand
AGACAGCTTGGGCACCCCAATTGCAGATGTAAATATTGCAGTTATTGGGTTAAACAAATCAGGGTTAAGTAAAGAGGATGGTTCATACAAGATGACAGTACCAGCCAACAAGGAACTCGAGGTGGTGTTTAGTTATGTCGGGCAACTACCTTATCGAATAAAAATTGGTCCATTAAAGCCTAACGAGCCCTATCTGTTTAATCCATCACTAAGCTACACCGTTAATTTAAAGGGATTTGTTTATGCCGAAGATAAAAACAGGGATAAGGTTAGCACCATTACTATTGATATCAAAGAAATTAAGCAACTGCCCAATGTGTCGGGAAGTTTTGAGCAGATATTAAAAACATTGCCAGGTGTAACATCAAACAACGAGTTAAGTTCACAATACAACGTACGTGGAGGTAATTATGATGAAAACCTGATTTATGTGAATGACATTGAAATATACAGGCCATTTTTACCCAGAAGCGGCCAGCAAGAAGGGCTGAGTTTTATTCATACCGAATTGGTACAAAATATTAGGTTTTCTGCCGGTGGTTTTGAAGCCCGTTATGGTGATAAACTTTCGTCTGTTTTGGACATTCAGTACAAATCGCCTAAAAAGTTTGCCTCATCAACAAACATTAACCTGATGGGGGCACAAGGTCATATAGAAGGAGCTACAAAAAACCTTCGTTTCACCTATCTGCTCAGTGCCCGATATTGGTCAAACCAATACGTACTCTCTACATTAGATGTGCAAGGAGATTATAAACCCAAGTTTAGTGATGTTCAAACCCTGTTGACCTGGCACATTACCGATAATTTAAGCATTAGCGCATTAGGCAGCTATGCCCGAAACTCCTACATTGTTATTCCACAAACACGCGAAACAGTTTTTGGTACCGTTAAAAACGCCATGCAATTGCGGATGTTTTTCGAAGGCCAAGATAACATGTCGTATCGTACAGCAACGGGTGCCTTATCAATAAATTTTAACCCGAACAGGTTCACTCAACTTAAACTAATCAGCAGCGTTTTTAACAGCGATGAAAGTGAATTTTTTACCATTGAAGGGGCTTACCGATTAGAAGAGGTGGAAACTGATTTTGGAAATGATAACTTTGGTAAAGCAAGGGCAACTAAAGGTATTGGCTATTTTTTAAACAATGCCCGCAACAGGGTTAATGCCACTGTGTATAATGTTGGGCACAGGGGGTACAGAACTATTGGTAAACACAATTTGCAATGGGGGGCACAATTTCAACAGGAGTTTATCTCCGACAAAATAAATGAATGGGATTATAAAGACTCACTAGGGTTTGCTCAACCTTCACAGCAAAATGGAATGCCGGTTGTACTCAATTATCTTAGCACCCAAAATACTATCAACTCGTTCAGGCTAAGCGGATACTTGCAAAATACCCAAAAGTTAAATGCCGACTACAATTGGAATATTACCTATGGGATTCGTTCAAACTGGTGGAGTTATAACAATGAAAATGTAATTAGCCCAAGGGTGCAAATGAGTGTTGAGCCAAACAGGAAACATAACCGCACGGTAAGAAGCGGCAATTCAACAGCCAAGCTTAAAAAAGACATCAACTTAAAAGCCGCTTGGGGTTATTATTACCAGCCACCGTTTTATAGAGAGTTTCGCGATTTTGATGGTAAACTCAATCAACGCATCAGGGCACAGAAGGCTATCCATTATGTGTTGGGTGGCGACATGAACATCAGTTTATGGAGACGCAAATTCAGGCTTTTTGCGGAAACATATTACAAACAACTCCAAAACATTATCCCCTACGAAATAGATAACGTGCGGATTAGGTATTATGCCGACAATATTGCTGAGGGATATGCTGCCGGTTTAGACATGCGGATAAATGGAGAGTTTGTAAAAGGTGTTGAAAGTTGGATGAGCATGAGCGTGATGCAAACACAAGAACGCATACCGGGAGCTATTGTTACCGATGCTGCAGGAAATCGCATTAAACCTGGTTATATCCCAAGGCCAACTGACCAACGGGTAACCTTTAGTGTGTTTTTTCAAGACTACTTGCGTAGAAATGATAAGTACAAAGTAAACATCACCTTGGTTTACGGAGCCGGACTTCCTTACGGCCCACCGGATAGAAACCGTTATGCTGATACCCTGCGCATTCCGCCTTACAGGCGCGTTGATATAGGCTTTTTGCGCGTATTGGTTGATGAAAATGAAACCAAAAAAACAGGATGGAAAAAACACATCAAATCAGCTTGGATTGGGTTAGATGTATTTAACCTGTTGGCTATAAACAACACCATCTCGCACATTTGGATTGAAGATATTGAGGGAAGAACTTGGGCAGTACCAAACTACTTAACCAACAGGCGTGTTAACCTGAGGCTTCAAGTATACTTTTAGGCATAAAAAAGGGCAAGCCTCCATATCGCACCGCTACAACCGCTTACCCTTGCTACATTCCTGTCCTGGGGGATTCAGCAGGAGCTGGTCGTATAAGACTTACCCGGGCGCAAAAGTACGTTTTTTTAAATAGTGTGCAAATCATTCTACGGATTCTTTAAGGTAATTTCAACACGAGTGCTTAATTATACTTTTAAAATAGGGTGAAATGAATAGTTTTGCCGATACAATAAGGCGTATTCATGTCTTAACAAATAAAAAAACAACAATACCATCACATGCAACATTTAATTGAAGAACTAAATACTCGTTTAGAGAAAATTGGCGAAGGCGGAGGAAAAAAAGCGGCAGCTAAACAAAAAGAAAAAGGCAAGATGCTGGCCAGGGAACGAGTTGATTATTTATTTGATAAAGATAAACCACGCATTGAAATAGGTGCCCTTGCCGGATATGAAATGTATGAAGAGCATGGCGGTTGCCCCGGAGCCGGAGTAGTTGTTGAAATTGGCTATGTGAGTGGAAAACAATGCATAGTAGTGGCTAATGATGCAACCGTAAAAGCAGGTGCATGGTTTCCGATAACAGGTAAGAAAAATTTGCGCGCACAAGAAATCTCTATCGAAAATAGGTTACCCATTATTTATTTGGTGGATAGTGCAGGGGTTTATTTACCCATGCAAGACGAAATTTTTCCGGATAAAGAACATTTTGGTAGAATTTTTAGAAACAATGCAGTAATGAGTAGCTTGGGAATTACCCAAATAGCAGCAGTAATGGGCAGTTGTGTAGCGGGCGGGGCTTATTTACCCATTATGAGTGATGAGGCCATGATTGTAGATAAAACAGGATCTATTTTTTTAGCAGGAAGCTATTTGGTGAAAGCAGCCATTGGTGAAGACATTGACAATGAAACGTTGGGAGGAGCAAGCACCCACTGCGAAATAAGTGGTGTTACGGATTATAAATTTGAAAATGATGCAGCCTGCTTAGATAGAATCAAACGCATCATGGAGAAAATTGGCGATTTTAACAAAGCTGGATTTAATCGAATTGCTTCAGTTGCTCCGTCAAAAAGTATGGACAATGTGTATGAAGCCGTTGCCAATTTTACCAAACCGTTTGATGTGATGGAAATTATTGAGCGTTTGGTTGATGCCGATAGTTTTGACCCATATAAAGAGTTGTATGGCAAAACAATTACCTGTGGTTATGCTCGTATTGATGGCTGGGCCGTTGGTATTGTGGCCAACAACCGTCAGGTAGTAAAGGCTAAAAAACCTAAACAAAGTGCTGCTGACAACCCGGTTGAAATGCAAATAGGTGGTGTGATTTATAGCGATAGCGCAGATAAAGCAGCACACTTTATTATGAATTGTAACCAAAAGAAAATCCCATTGGTGTTTTTGCAGGATGTTACAGGATTTATGGTGGGCAGCCGCAGCGAACATGGCGGAATTATTAAAGATGGCGCAAAGTTGGTAAATGCACAAGCCAACTCAGTAGTGCCTAAGTTTACCATTATTACGGGCAATAGTTATGGTGCAGGAAACTATGCCATGTGCGGAAAAGCTTACGACCCACGCTTAATTGCGGCCTGGCCAAATGCAAGTATTGCAGTAATGGGTGGTGCACAAGCGGCCAAAGTGTTATTGCAAATTGAAGAGGCTTCGCTTAAAGCCAAAGGCATGGTGATAACGGAAGAAAATAAAGCAGAATTATTAAAGACCATTACAGACAGGTACACCAAACAAACATCACCATATTACGCAGCAGCGCGTTTATGGGTTGATGCCATCATTAATCCGGTTGACACACGCAAGTGGATAAGCATGGGTATTGAAGCCGCTAATCAAGCTCCAATAACCAAGGAGTTTAGGCCTGGTGTAATTAGGGCATAAGTAAACCATTACACAATTGCCAAAATAGTATGAGGTTTTCCGGCAACGGTAATTTGATCCCCAACTTTTTTGTGCCATGCGTTTTTTGCAATGGGTGATTCCGGAGAAACCACACCAATGCTTAAATCGGCCACTTTAATCACACCTATTCCTGTGGCCACAAAAAAATACAATTGATTGGATTGTACTAGAGCCCCTTTGCTCACATATTGGCAAGGTGTGTCGGGATTGATTTTTAATAACTCATTTAACTCCTCCTTGGCAATTGCCAGTTGTTTGGCGTTCATATCCCTATCTAGTTGGCCCATTGCCCTTGATGTTTCATACTTATCACCTGCACTGCTTTTGTCTTCGCTGTTTGCACTTTCCTGTGCGCTATTCATGGCTGTTGTTGCATGCTCAATGCGTTGCTCTAAAAGCGTTTTGCAAGCAGTAATAATTTGTTGTTTCAGCAGTATTAAATCCATATTCTGTTCCACACAATAGTAAATATTCTCCCTTAAAAATCTTTTTTTATCTTCACAGCCCAATTAATACAATGAAACCTGAGGCAAAATGGTACTATTACTTGTTGGCTGCTCCCATTTATATGCTGGTGCTGCTTCCTTTTCCATTGTTTTATTTGCTTGCTGATTGCTTAAGCTTTATCGCCTATAGGGTTATCAAATACCGCAGAGCGGTGGTGATGGAAAATTTGCAATTATCATTTCCTGAAAAAAACACACAAGAGTTAGAAGCCATTGCTAAAGCCTATTACACCAATATGATTGATGTATTTATGGAAACCTTTAAAGCATTAGTGCTGAGTAAACAAAATATGATAAAGCGGGCGAGCATGGATAACATAGAACTGTTACAAGGGCTGCACCAACAAGGCAAGTCTGTAATACTCATGTTAGGACATGTTGGCAATTGGGAGTGGGGAGGTTTTTCTTTTGTATACCAATTGGGATATCCGGCAGCCAGTTTATATCACCCTTTATCAAATGCTTTTTTTAATTGGCTCACATTTCGTTTGCGTAGTCGTTGCGGAATGGGGTTAATTCCTATGCAACAATCGGCACGCGATTTTTTAACTAATAAAAATAAGGTCAGAACAGTAGCATTCATTGCGGATCAATCGCCACCTCCTGAGCATGCTTATTGGATGAATTTCCTCAATCAAGAAACAGGTTTTTTTACCGGAGGTGCAAAACTTGCCGTAAAGTATAACATGGCAGTAGTATACACTGATGTGGTTCGTGTGAAACGAGGTTATTATACCATCAGATTTTCATTAATAACAGATGAACCAACGGCTAAGAAACCCAATGAGATAACTGAAATCTTTGGTGAGTTATTAGCGAAAAGTATTCAGCAAAATCCGTCATTGTGGTTGTGGAGCCATAAGCGTTGGAAACACAAAAGAATTCACAACCAATAAGGTTTACCAATAGAAAAGTAATAAATTGTAATCATAATAATTGTATATACAAATATTATTACCCTTGTAATCAAATGATTAGCATTATTTTTATTTTTATGTATTGACAATAGATGTATATACATTAAATTTGTTTCACAATTAAGAAATGAAAATTGAAGAGGCCATCAAGCAAAAAAAATTTAAATCAGAAGAGGAGCGATTAATCATCAACTTGGTTTACACTTCAAACTGGTTGGCTAACGAACAAATGGGCTTGTTTAAACGATATGGAATATCAGCACAACAATACAATGTGTTGCGTATCCTAAGAGGCCAATCTCCAAATGCGGCAAGTGTGGGATTAATTCAGGAGCGCATGTTGGATAGAATGAGTAATGCTTCGAGGCTGGTTGAGAAGCTGAAACAAAAAGAATTGGTTAAACGCAACGAGTGCCCCAAGGATAGACGACAAGTTGATGTGATGATTACGCCAAAAGGTATGGATTTACTTACGGAAATTGATGGGTGCGAAAATGAAATGAACAGCGTAACCAATGGACTTGTGTTGGATGAGAAAAAATTGCTGAATCAATTATTAGATAAACTTAGAACAAACAAAAACAATAATTAAACAACAAACATCTTTAAAATTATGAAAAAACTATTCACACTTTCTGCTATTGCAGGATTAGCATTATCGGTTGTTGCCATTAGCCAGCCTAAAAAACAAACCGCAAACACATTAAAAGTAAGTGCGCAAGAGTCAACCATTAAATGGACAGCTAAAAAAGTTACCGGAGAACACTGGGGCAATGTAAAATTTAGCGATGGCACAGTAACAGTTGATGGGAAAAACCTAACAGGAGGAACCTTTAACATGGACATGACCAGTATTGATTGCCAGGACTTACAAGGTGAGTACAATGGTAAATTGGTTGGTCACTTAAAATCGGATGATTTTTTTGCTGTAGAAAAGTTCAAAACAGCTACTTTAAAAATTAAATCATTAACAGCGATTGCCGGAGCTAAGGCAGGTGATAAAACTCACAATGTTACTGCTGACCTAACCATCAAAGGAATGACCCATCCGGTATCTTTCCCTGCTCAAATTATTGTATCTAAAACCGGTGTAATTGCCAATGCTGATTTTGATGTTGACCGTACCTTATATGATATTAAATATGGTTCAGGTAAATTTTTCGAAGGTTTAGGTGACAAAGCCATCAACGATAACTTTAACATTAAAGTTCGCGTTATAGCTAAATAAGCGATAAAACAAACCCATTAAATAGCATAGCAACTTATCCCGTTAGCTATGCTATTTTTGTTTAATAGGTTTTAGTGATGAAAAGAAAAACCTTCGTAAAAGCGTTACCCTTTATGATTTCAGGAACACAGGCATTTTTAAATGAACTGGCAGCAATGCCTGCCACAGAGCTTACCCCGGCTTTTTTTATAGGCCATGGCTCACCCATGAATGCAATAATGGATAACCCATTTACCAAAGACATCACTGCGGCTACTCAGCTATTAAGAAAGCCGCAAGCCATCATGGTGGTATCAGCGCATTGGTTAACCAATGATACTTTTGTATCTACCAACAAATTTCCTAAAACCATTTATGATTTTGGAGGCTTTCCTGATGCGTTAAGCAAAGTGAAATATGAACCATCTGGTTCAATTGAATATGCTTTAAAAGTAAAAGAATTGCTCACACTATCACATGTTAAAAATGATGATTACATGGGTCTTGATCATGGAGCATGGTCTATTTTAAAACACATGTATCCCAATGCTGATGTTCCGGTTTTTCAATTAAGTATTGATATAAATAAACCTTCCGCTTATCACTATGATTTAATCAAAAATCTTAGCTCATTACGCAGAAAGGGTTTGATGATAATAGGAAGCGGCAATATCGTGCATAATTTGGGTCGTTTAAACTGGAGAACTCCCAATGCAGAACCATATGATTGGACGATTGAATTCGACACTTACGTAAAACAGCACCTGGATAACAAGAACCATGAAGCATTAATAAATTACCTTAAAGCAGGAGCTTCTGCGCAAATGGCCGTGCCTACAAACGACCATTATTTACCATTGTTGTATGTTTTAGGTGTTCAGGAAAAAAGGGAAACAGTGAAATACATTCACCACAGCTTTGATATGGGAAGCATAAGCATGCGTAGTTTTATGCTTGCAGAATCCTAATGTTAAACACTTGCGTGCGAAATTTTTTCCAGCTTAGCCTTTTCCAGCAGTTTAATTTTTTTGCCTTCTAGCTCAATCAGCTTATCCGATTTAAACTCACTAAGCAGCCTGATTACCGTTTCGGTTGCTGTGCCTACAATGTTGGCAATATCCTCCCGAGGTAATGTTATGGCAATAACGTCTTCCCCTAAGTTGTTTGATTTAAAGGTAGCATGCAAAAACAGTAGGGTTTCAGCCAAGCGTTCGCGCACGCTTTTTTGGGCAAGGCTCTGTACCCTTTCCTCCACAACGCCTAACTCATGGCTAAGGGCTTTCATCAAATCCTTACTAATAGCACTGTTTTCATCCACTATATTCAAAAACACGCTTTTAGGAATAAAACAAGCAACCGCATCCTCTAAACAAACAGCAGAAGATACCAGTGGTTCATCAGCAATTAGTGCCCGATAACCAAGCACATCCCCTGGTTGTGCAAATCGCAAAATCTGTTCCTTGCCATCTAAATTGGTTCTTACTAGCTTAATTACTCCACTTAAAATACAATACACTCCCAAAGGAATAGCACTTTCATTAAAAATGAAATCTCCTTTTTTGTAGGTGGCACACGTTTTTGATTGTTCTACAACTTCAGCCTGGTCGGGCGTGCAATGTTTTAGAAAAGAAATTTTATTCGATTCGCAAAGTTGATATTCCATACTTGCCGATCAATTTTGTGTTTTGTTCAAAAGTACATTTTTTTTTAACCTAAACAGCCTAATTCTGTAAAGTTGTCCATTTGTTAAATGCAAGTTGTTCTACTTCACTCAATTTAGTTCGTTTCTCCAATATTAAATAACCGTGTTTATTGGTATTTAGCACGCACCCAACTAGTAGAAGTGCTTCTTCTAAACCACTTAACAGCTTACCTTTTCCCCAAATAAAATCCTCAAAGTATCGGTTAAAAGAAACCCCACTGTAATATTCAAGCAATTCACGATAAATAACTTCAGAATAACCTCGGCCATGTTTGTAATATTTTTGGTACAAATCCTGCATCACGTTATGCAAACTATATTTACCGTTGCTGTTTGATATGATGGTAATATCAGCAATAGCAGCGGCTATCATTCCCTCAATGTAAATGGAAACTTTTCTTCCACTCACTCCTTGAACATAACCATCTAACCAGGTATCCCAGCTCGATGCTGCCACCGAGTAATTGAATCGTCCGGGGTTATCT
This sequence comes from Bacteroidota bacterium, assembly GCA_004293295.1. Lineage (GTDB taxonomy): Bacteria > Bacteroidota > Bacteroidia > UKL13-3 > UKL13-3 > UBA6183. Next base: position 6,661 of record RDYC01000197.1, on the reverse strand, counting down.
ATATGCCTTTTTAAATCACTGCTAAAACTTGCAGCATATTGTTCCCAACTCCATACACCACTTTGCAGCAACATTAAATCGCCATAATAGGTAGTTACCCCCTCGTAAACATAACCTAAGGTGCTGTAATTTTCTTTAGTAAAATCATACGGCAGCATTTCCTCCGGTCGTATACGTTTAATATTCCAAAGGTGAAATAACTCGTGCGAGCTAATGGCCAACACATCCTGATAAAATTCTTCATGGGTTTGGTCAGCCAGTTGTCCCAGTGAGATAACCGTACTATCCAAATGTTCAACACCATGCCTGGCAGGCATATCATGCATCAAATACAAAAAGTGGTAATCCTTACAAGGCAAATCTCCAAAAACGCGGATTTGTGCCAATGCATAAGCCTTAGTATCATCCATTAGCCGATTAACATCAAATGTATGTGAGCCTTGAAACCAAATATGTATAGTAGTTTCCGCTACGTTAAATTGGTGATGTTCTAAACAATTGCTGGCAAATAGGGGAGAATCAACCAAGTAATCAAAATTGGGTGCTGAGAGTTGATGCATGCCAGTTTGCTCCATTTGTGAGGCAATCCGATAATCTTCAGGCAACTCAAATGAAAGGGTGTAGGGTTCGTCCATTCTTCCTTCAACATACATGCAACAATGTACCGGATTAATATATAAATAATGCTCATTTACTTCACATGCACCGGCATCCGGCTGATGCGCATAGTACTGGTAACTAACATAAATGGTTTTGAGTCCTTTTGTATTTACCTGCCAACGATCCTTAGTTATTTTGCGGTAATAAACAGGATTACCACTGCCGTCAGTAATTTCAAAAAGGCGTACGTTTTTCGCAAAGTTCTGTAACTCGTACCTTCCCGGTCTCCAAGCAGGTAGTTGCAAATTAATACTATCTTGATGCAGGTGTGAAATGGTATAAGTTAGTTGAATAAAATGCTGTTCAACGTCAGCTATTGAAATGTGATAATGCATAAGTGATGATAGGTGAAAAACGGTACATAGTTACAAGAAAAAATTAATGTTTAGAATTTGTCCATAATACCTAGCCCAAACAAGGCGAAGTCGTATTTAACAGGGTCATTTTTATCTAATTGTTTCAGGGCATTGGTTAATTCAACAGCCGCTTGCCAATCACTTTGTTCCCTGGTTAATAAGCCTAGCTTAAGTGCAACACGTTGCACATGCAAATCAAGTGGACAAATTAATTGCGAAGGGCTTATTTTTTTCCAAAGGCCAAAGTCTACGCCCTGCTTATCGTTTCGCACCATCCAGCGTAAAAACATGTTTATACGTTTGCAAGCTGATTTTTGAAGAGGAGATGCCACATGTTTATAGGTGCGCGGGGGCGCATCTGGCAAACTGAAAAATAATGCCCTAAAATGATTTAGCCCACCTTCAATGTTTTCATCTTTTTTATTCATCCCCTCACTAAATGCACCTTCCAATGATTTATGCTTATTGTACCAGGAGTTAAAAAAATGAACGAAGTATAATAAGTCAGTATCATTAAAAGTGCGGTGCTTAAAGCCCTCCAAACGTTTTAAATCCTGATCGTTATGGTTCATGATAAAATCATAAGGATTTCCTCCCATGCGTTTAATCAGTTCATTACACTTGTTAATAATGGTTAATCGTTGCCCCCAAGCAAAAGTTGCAGCAAAAAAGCCCATTATTTCTATGTTTTGTAGTTCGTTAAACTGATGAGGTATTACAATAGGGTCGTTAGCAATAAATGTATGAGTATTGTATTGTTTTACCTTTTTATTGAGCAATAAAGCTATTGAGCGGTCTATCATAATGTTAGCTCAATACTAAACATATTTGCGGAAAATCCATTGATGTAATCGTTGTTGTTTTTAAGTAATGAAGTACGTAGTTTGCCAATCGGTAATTTAATTATTAATAATCATGAAATTAAAAACAATAATGATGGTATCAGCCGTTGGAGCAAGTGTATTGATGCATGGGTGTAAGAGTGATCAGGGAAAGTCAGAGACTGGAAGTGAGTCTTCAAATTTTGAAGTAGAGTGTGACCGGTTTGCAGACTTACAAGTGCTAAGGTATCAAATCCCCGGATTTAACGAGCTAACTCCAAAACAGAAAGAGTTGGCTTATTATTTGTACGAAGCGGCCAATTGTGGCCGCGATATTATTTACGACCAAAACAACAAAAACAATTTATTGGTGCGTAAAACTATTGAAGCCATATTTACTAGTGATGTTAAAGATAAAAATGAGCAAGAATGGCAAAGGTTTGAAGAGTATGCCAAACGCTTTTTCTTTTCAAATGGCATTCATCACCATTACTCAAGTATCAAATTTGTGCCTGAGTGCAGTTTTGAATTTTTTGCCGGATTGGTAAAACAAGCTGATGCCGACAAACTTCCTTTGGCGGGCAAATCGGTTGAGGAGTTTTTAGCGATGATTAAACCCATCATGTTTGATGCAAACGTTGATGCCAAAAAAGTGAACCTAGCCTCAGGTATTGATAATGTGAAAGAATCGGCAAATAACTTTTATGAGGGTGTTAGCCAAAAAGAGGTTGAAGCATACTATGAGGCCAGAATAAAAAAGGATGATCCGAAACCCATTTCGTGGGGGCTGAACAGCAAAATGGTAAAGGTTGATGGTAAAATTATTGAGCAAGTATGGAAAGTTGGGGGTATGTATTCCGCTTCAATAGAAAAAATAGTTGGTTGGTTAGAAAAAGCAGTTACAGTGGCCGAGAATGAAAAACAAAAAAAGGCATTACAATTGTTAATTGAGTACTACAAAACAGGTGATTTGAAAATATGGGATGAGTATAATATTGCTTGGGTTAACGATACCGAAAGTCGTTTAGATGTGGTAAATGGATTTATTGAAGTGTATGAGGATGCTATTGGAAAAAGAGCAAGTTTTGAGTCGGTGGTTTCGTTGAAAGATTTGGAAGCCACTAAACGCATTGCAGCAATTGCCAAAGAAGCACAATGGTTTGAAGACAATTCACCATTGATGCCTGAGCACAAGAAAAAGCAAGTAAAAGGCATTACGGCAAAAGTAATTACTGTAATACAAGAGTCAGGCGCCAGTGCGCAATCAACGCCAATCGGAATCAACCTCCCCAACGCCAATTGGATACGCCAAGAGCATGGTTCCAAATCAGTATCATTGGGTAATATTGTGCACTCCTACAATATTGTTGGCGCAAAAAGTCCTGTAATGAAAGAGTTTGCCTACTCCGATGAAGAAGTGGAAAGGAATAAAAAATATGGGGCACTTGCCGGAGATTTACACACGGATATGCATGAAGTAATTGGCCACGCTTCAGGTCAGATAAATAAAGGTGTTGGAGACCCTGACCAAACATTAAAAAATTATGCCAGTACATTAGAAGAAGCCCGTGCCGACTTGGTTGCGTTGTATTACGTTTACGACAAGAAGTTGGTTGATATGGGTGTAATGCCAAGTTTGGAAGTGGGTAAATGCGAGTATGATGGTTATATACGCAATGGATTGATTGTACAACTAACACGCATTCAATTGGGCGAAAATTTGGAGGAAGCACATATGCGTAATCGCCAGTTGGTAGCCGCTTGGGCTTACGAAAAAGGAAAAGCTGAGAATGTGATTGAGTGGGTGAAAAGAGATGGAAAAACGTTTATAAAAGTAAACGACTACGATAAATTGAGAAAGTTATTTGGTGATTTATTGCGTGAAATTCAGCGCATCAAATCAGAAGGTGATTACAAAGCTGCAACAGCCCTTGTTGAGGGGTATGGGGTAAAAGTTGATCAAGTATTGTTAAAAGAAGTGCGTGATCGTTTCGAAAAATTAAATGTAGCCCCTTACAAGGGATTTATACAGCCAACATTAGTGCCCGTTATGGAGGGTGATAAGATAGTGGATGTAAAAGTGGAGTACCCGAATAACTTTTTGTTGAACCAAATTGAATTAGGCAAAAAATACGGCTTTTTACCTGTTAAAAACTAAGAAAACATACATGTTGAAAAACACCTGCAATTTATTGCGGGTGTTTTTTTATTTTTGACTATGACTAAAATAAAAAGAGTGCTCTGCTTATTGTTGTTGGCATTTGCCACACAAAGCCATGCCCAATTGGATATATTCACATTAGGCGCTAAGGTTGGAATAAATCAAGGGCAATTAACCAAAACCCCAAACTTTAGCTCACCCACCACCACCGGAAGTTTTGTAGCCGGAGTATTTAGTAGGGTGAAGATATTCTCTTTTTATGCCGGACCTGAATTGGTGTTTACCCAGCGAAGGGGAGTTTTTAAGGATGATTCTAGTAAATTAACCATTACCAATACCTTTTCATATTTAGATGTGCCGGTGTTAATAGGCGTAAAACTAACAGCCTTTAGAGCCTATATTGGACCTAATTTTCAGTTTTTGTTGCAAGCAAGCCAAAGTGGCACTGCAAGTCTAAAAGATGCAAACTTTAAAAAAAGTAATTTCAATTCATCAACAGTAGGCTTACAAGCGGGTATTGGTGTTGATTTGGGTAAAATTGTGTTGGATTTGCGCTATGATGGGAGCATTGGAAATATGGGTAAAAAGGTGGTGTCCACTACAGGTACTCAATTAGATTACAGCACAAAATCACGAATGGTTCAGTTAACCATTGGGTATAAATTTTTATAAATGCATATTGAATTATTGAGGGAAATCTGCTTAAGTAAAAAAGGGACTGAAGAAACATTGCCTTTTGGTCCCGATACTTTGGTGTTTAAAGTGGGTGGAAAAATGTTTTGTTTAACGTCGTTAACCGAATGGGAAAAAGGGACACCATCGTTAAATTTAAAGTGTGATCCTGAACGGGCTTTGGAACTTCGAGCGGAATATGAAGCTATTGAACCAGGTTATCATATGAGTAAAGTGCATTGGAATACCGTTCGTTTTCACGGTGATGTTTCCGATAAAATGATGTGCGAATTGATTAATCATTCTTACGAACTTGTTTTCAAAAGTTTAACGAAAAAAGTCCAACAAGAAATTCAAGAATTAGAAAATTAGGCATTACTTTTGTGATATTAAAAGAAAATTCAAAGTAACTATCATGATAGACAACTTAAAAAAAATATTAAACGAAGATCAAGATCCAAAAGCTATTGAGAAAATAACGGCTAAATTAGAGAATCTTCTAATGTCGAACGAAGAAGTAGGCTACATTGCCGTTCAAAAAAAACCAGCGGTAACTATTTTTCCAGACAGTATTGTAGTAACCAACAAACGTATCATTTTGTGTAAGCCTAAAAACTTAGGATTATCAATGGAATTCATTGATTACGATTGGGATGATATTTCAGGTTCATTTGTAAAAGAAGGTATTTTAGGTGCTGATTTTACCTTTACAACTAATTCCGATTTAACACAAACGGTTGATTATTTACCAAAAAATCAGGCAAGAAAATTATACACTTACGCTAAAGAGCAATTGGATTTATTGAAAAATCCAAAAGCAGCAACTCCAATTGTAGAAGAAGTTAAACAAGAAGCTCCAATTGAATCGCCAGTTCAAGAAGAAGTTGTAGAAGAAATTCAAGCGGAAGAAGTAACTCATTTTGCAGAGTTAATGCCTACTCCAAATGATGTTATTCGTGATACGGAAGTAGAAGCTCCAATTTCAGAAGAAAAAGGATTAGCGCATTTAACGCAAGACGAATTGTTTGCGAAACTTCAGAATTATAAGAAATTATTAGACAACGGATTAATCCTTCAAGGGGAATACGACCGATTAAAATCCGATATTTTAAAATATCTATAATAAAAAAGCAACCCAACACTTTTAAAATGTTGGGTTTTTCTTTGTGTTCCTAGTGTTACTCTTAGTGAACTTTGTCGTTAAATTCTACATCGATTTCTTCTGTTTCTCCACAAAACCATCAGCTTGGAGTTTTAATAATTCTAATGCGCTTTTCTTTTTGTAGTTGTACAGTTCTTTATCTTCTTTGATGTCGACATAAACCTTATCGTAAATTTCGGCATCGGTTTTCTTTTGTAATTCGCTTTGGTAACGATTTTGAGCTAGCATATTTTTGATGCCCATTTCGTTGTCTTCTTGTTTGAAATCGTATTCACTTTTGGGTGATAATAATTTGGCGATAATTGGTGAAGTTTCAATCGCTAAAAACAACAGCATAATGAAAAACGATGGCAAGAAAGGTAATTTATGCAAAGCATTAATTCGAGCCATTAAACCGTCGAATCCTTCAATAATAGGTTGGGTTTCGGTGACTTTTTTATCTAAATCGGCTTGTAAGGTTTTGGATTTGGCTTCTAAATCGGTGATTTTTGTTTGGTTTGCAGCTTTTAAAGTGGCTAAGTCTTGCATAGAAGCATCGTGTTTTTCACGTTTTTCTTTATAAACCGGACCTTTGCCTAACTTTTTAGTTCCAGCAGTTCCCTCAGCTTCTGTGATGTAAACCGAATATAAATCGTTTACTTCTTTTTCTTTTTTAAGAATATCCGATTTTAAACTATCAATTTGCGCTTTGTTTTTATCTATATCCGATTGAAAATAATTAGCTACTTGTTTTTTGTTAGCCAACATCATTTCATTTTTTTCTTTTAGTAAAACCGTATTGATTTCTTTTTCGAAGATTTTAATTTCCAAGGGTTTTGAAATTACGATA